>NZ_SPHM01000039.1:0-28007 GCF_005844125.1 Pseudoflavonifractor sp. BSD2780061688st1 E11 | reverse complement strand
CATTTCGGCTTGTATTTACTACAAAATATATGAACTTTTCAAGGTGCTATAGACAGGCTTTTGACCCCAATATCATAATAATTGAGGGTAACAGAAGAAAAATGTTATCTTTATTTATAATGAAATAAAAAATATTTCACAGAGTAAAAAACTCTGTGAATTTTTTTCTAAAAATTTCCTATAAAAAAACTCCTTCCATGAGCGGCTCATATTTTCTGCCTCTCATGAAAGGAGTTCTTTTTATTCCACACTCTTCAGTGATTCCACCATATCGATCTTCTTCAGTTTATAATACATTACCCAGTTGACAAACAGGGAAAATGCTGTGGTGAACAGTGCACTGTAGAGGTAACTCTGCCACTTAACCACTCTTCCGAACATGACCGCGTCTACCTCCACAGTCGTGATGACAAAACGGTGGAGCAATGCCCCAAGTACGATACCGACTACAATACTGAATATCGTCAGCATAATATTCTCCCGGTATACATAGGAACTGACTTCCGTATCATAAAATCCAAGCACTTTCAGGGTTGCAAGCTCCCGCCTCCGTTCTGTGATATTGATGTTATTCAGATTATACAGTACTACAAAGGCAAGCAGTCCTGCTGAAACAATCAGTACCACAATAACCAGATCCAGGCTCTGTAACATGGTATTTAACTGATCCTCAATACTGTTCGTATAAGTAACGTTCATCACACCGTCATACTTTAACAACTCTTCTCCTGCCTGTGACAGTTCTTGTGCCGATGCGTCTTTCAGATCGAAAAGAATGCTGTTATACTCCGGTTCTTCTCCATACAATTCCTGATAAAGTTCCGGCGACATATAGACGTAATGCTGCATATAGTTTTCACAGACATCTGTGATAGTCACTTCTTTTTCTTCCCCGTCTGCACCGAGGTAAATGGTATCTCCGCTGGAAACATCCAGTGTATTGGCCATTTTTTCTGTCAGAATGACGCCGTCATCCTGGATATGATAGACCTCTCCTGTCGCCCGACTGCGGAAGTTCATAAAGTCTTCGATTTTATCTTTATCTTCCGGCACACACAGGTAAACATCTTCTGTACTTCCATCGACGGATAAGGATATCGGCTCTCTTGCCATCTCCATCTCAATGTATCTGTCCATCTTATCCATTCCATCCATGGCATTCTTGATCTGTTGAACCTCATCCTCTGTCACACTGCTGCTCAGATAAATCATGCCATCATAGACCTGAATCTCCTGATACTGGATAGTTCCAATGCACATGATGGAATCCCGGATACCGAATCCGACTACCATCAACGCCATACAGCCGCCGATTCCGGCGATTGTCATGAAAAACCGCTTCTTATAACGGAAGAGATTCCGGATTGCGGATTTCCATGTAAAGTTCAAATGTTTCCAGATCAGGGTGACTCTTTCCAGAAGAATCCGCTTTCCTTCTTTTGGTGAAGGTGGTCTCATCAGTTCGGCCGGCTGTGCCGCCAGTTCTTTATAACATGCATAGAACGTAGCAAGCAGAGTACATGCCAGCGCCGCTCCCGTCGCCATCAATGCGTAATCCCATTGGTACGGTGTCACAATGTGCGGAAGGTGGGTGTACATGATCTGATACGAATAAATGATAACAAACGGAAAGAGTTTTTCTCCGATCAGTACTCCGAATATACTGCCGCCCATCGTCGCAAGAAATGCGTACATCATGTATTTTCCTGCAATGGCTCCTTTTCCGTAACCAAGCGCTTTTAATGTACCGATCTGGGTTCGTTCTTCCTCCACCATCCTTGTCATGGTTGTCAGACTGATCAGGGCCGCCACAAGGAAGAAGAGTTCCGGGAACACTTCTCCGATAGCACGCATCCGGTCTGCGTTTTCGCCGTAGCTTGTGTATTCTGCCAGAACGTCTCTGTCATTGACATACCATTCCTGATCTTCGATCTCATCTACTTCTGCTTTCGCATCATCGATCTTTATCTGAGCATCCGCCAGTTCTTTCTCGGCGTCTGCTTTCTGTGTTTCGTATTCTTTCCGACCGGACTCCAGTTCGGCCCGTCCGTCTGCAAGTTCGGCTTCTGCCTGTGTCAGACTTGCCTCCTGCTCCATAATCGTATTTTTTGCAGCCTCAATCCGGGATCTTCCGCTTGCAATCTGAGATGCCGCCGAAGAAAGTTCGGACTCGGAAGCACGGATCTTTGCTTCGGCAGCGGCAATCTGCTCATCTCCTGACGCAAACCTGGCCTCTGTCTCCTGCTTTGCACTTGCAAGTGCCGCTTTTCCTTCTTCCAGCGCCTTTACGCCGGCTTCCCACTGAGCCTTCCGTGTAGACAGCTCCTCTCTTGCTGCGGCTGCCTGTTCCTGAAAGACTGCTTCCTGTTCCGAAAGGGTCTGATCCGCCTGTTCCAGTTCACTCTGTGACGCCGTAAGATCTGTCCGCTGTGTCTCGATCTCCTGCAGCGCTTCCTGCGCTTGAGCTTTCTTTGTCTCCAGCTCAGTTCTTGCATTCGCAAGGGCACTGTTTCCGCTCTCCCACTGGCCTTTCAGTTCCGAAAGCTTTGCCTTCATCTCTTCTGTAACAGAGTCCGGATCCGATGCTATCATCGCTTCCAGTTCGTTGATCTGTGCCTGCAGTGCATCCAGCTCCTGCTGTTTCTGACTGATCTCCTGCTCCGCCTGAGCAAGTCCGGAGTTGATTCCCTCTTCCTGCTGATTCAATGCCGCAAGTCCGGCTGCAAGCTCTGCTTTTTTCTGATCCAGCTCTTCTCTTGCCGAAGTCAGTTCTGCTTCCTGAGCGGCAAGTTCCTGCTCGGCCGCATCGATCTGCTGTTTGGCCGAATCCAGCTGGCTCTGGGAATTTGCAATCTCTTCCTCCTGCTTTGCGAACTCTGCCTGAGCCTGACTTTTTCCGGATGCAAGAGCTTCCTTCTGACTTGCCAGTGCAGTTTTTCCGGACTGTAACTCAGCCGCTCCGCTCTGATACTGAGCCTCGGCATTCTGCAGGGTCTTCTCCTGACTGCTGATCTCTGCCTTTCCGGATTCCAGAGCTGCCTTGCCATCGTCAATCTGTTTCTGTCCGTCCGTGATCTGCTGCCCGGCATCCTGTAATTCCTGTTCTGCCTTTGCAAGTTCCTCATCGGCTTCTTTTTTCGCATCATCCAGTTCGCTCTGAGAATCTGCGATCTCCTGAAGCGCCTTCGATTTGATCTCTTCTGTTCTGCGGACGCACTCTACATCGGCAATATCTTCCACCCGCTTTTTGACCTCAGCAACCAGATCGTCATATCCGTCTGTATAGCAGGTTTTTGCTTCCGCACCGTCTACAAGAAGATAAATTTCCGTATATACATCCAGCGCAAATGCCTCCGGTGCCACCACCGCAAAGGCGGAGACTTCACCGTTTCCGATCAGAGAACTTCCTCTTTCGATGGAGATATATTCCGGGCTGCTGCCTGCTCCCACGATCGTGAGTTCTTCTTTTTTCAGGCTGTCAGTAAGAGGATCTTCCGTGCCGGAAGAAAGCTCAAGCGTATCCCCGATCTCATAGCCGTTTGCCTCCATGAAATCTTCATCCAGTACACATTCGGAATCGCCTTCCGGCATTCTTCCTTCGGATAAAGTCGTCTGATTCACTGTCTCATAAGAAGATGCAATATGTAAGACTTTTTCATTTTCATCTACTTTACAGAGCGCATCAACGCTGTATCCGCCCTCCTCGGACCGGATACCTTCTACTTCGGACAGCGCCTTCACATCGTCATCCGTAAGTCCCAGGCTCCCCTGTACTTTCAAATCCATCAGGTTTGTCTCATCGTAATATCTGTCTCCGGAAACCCGCATATCCGGTTCCGAGGCACGGATTCCGGAAAAGAACGAAACTCCCAGAGCGACAATCAGAAAGATCGAAAGGAAACGGCCCGGACTTTTTCTGATCGACATCCAGAACTCTTTTCTTAATGCCGTCTTTTTCATATTATCACCGCCATTCGAACTCGACTCTACTTTACTTTCCAATGTCCAAAGCGCTTTCCACCTTCACGAATAATCTTCCCCTGTTTAATAAGCTTCTTCATTGCCCTCTGTACGGATGCTATGGATCGACCTGTCTTTGCAGCTATTTGCTTTTGACTCAGCCTATTATTCTCAGTCAAAAGTTGGATTATCTGATTTTGCAAAACATCTTTTAAAACATCATTCAAAACATCATTTTGATGTTTTGGAATTTCTGCATTCTTATTATTCTGCTCATCTTTCCATGTCTCTCGGAGATTCCTGTAAAATACAACCACAAAATCGTCTTTTTCGGTTCTAAACTCCACTTTGCATCCGGTCTCATCACATACATCTTTAATACGTTTTAAACCAGTAGCAAACGTCTCCATATCTTTTGAATAATAGAGAACTCCTGTAATCAGCTTATTTCTTCGAATTGCTTTCTTACTACCATCCAGGAATTCCTCCGGTGTATGCCCTTTCGGAAAACCTCCCGTTGTATGAATTTCTATCCTGTCTTTAAAAACATCAATCTCATTACACTGATTGTTATTGTACATTCTATGCCCATACGAATTAATGACTGCTTCTCGAATAGCTTCTACTGGTATTTCCGGGGTTTCTACCCGTTCAAGTCCTATAATATCCGCTTTCCAGTCCATTGCATCAATAATATATTGCTCACATACCTTGCTTAGTCCTATGATCGATCCTTTATCCTCACGGCGAATATCCGTAAAAGTCGCTTTTACATTTGTAGCGAATTTTGCCATCTGTACGTCATTTGTCTTACACGGACAAAATAAAGCAGCTCCTGCATTTAACAAATGTATTCCATCTTTAGCAAAAAGATCCAGCTTTTCCAGAACCACAGCCGGATCATCAGAATCCAATTCAATTCTGCCAACAGCTTTTGCTTTCATCAAATATGACTTAAAAGCTGCCATATCGATATCTTGTATTGTATACTCAGATGGCTGGTTCTCCCAGCTATACTTCTCTCCACCCCTTGCTAATAGCATATCAGAATACATTTCCTGCGACATAACAAGATCTTCATCCGCCTGTCTGATACGGGCAACATTATGAGCAAGATATGGTTGCTGATCTCCGGAGAACTTTACATATACCGTTTGCTTTCCATCTTTAAATGTCTTAACTGTAATCTCTGGGAAAATAGATGGGGTAATATGATTCTTTATTGCCTGACTTACTTTACGTAAGGTTTCATCATTAATTTCTTGTCCTAAAACATCTCCATTATTTCTGACGCCAAAATACAGTTCTCCAGAACCATGTTTATTTAAGATAGCAACAATAGATGAAATTGCTTCCTTTAGCTCTCCAGTTGTTTTCTTATATTCTATTTGTTCCGTTTCTATTCCGATATTTTCCATTCATTCACCTGCCATTTTGATCGTAAATTCAAGTCTACCACTCAATCGTCTCCACAGGAACCGGATGTTCGTTCCTGATCATCTTTGATACTTTTCCATTTTTAATATGAATGACCCTGTCCGCCATCGGCGTAATGGCCGAGTTGTGCGTAATCAGGATCACAGTCACACCCTTCTCCCGGCAGGTATCCTGCAAAAGTTTTAAAATTGCTTTCCCTGTATTATAGTCAAGCGCTCCCGTCGGCTCATCGCAGAGCAGAATCTTCGGATTCTTCGCCAGCGCTCTTGCAATGGAGACTCGCTGCTGCTCACCCCCTGAAAGCTGCGCCGGGAAATTCTTCATGCGGTCGCCCAGTCCGACTTCCCGCAGCACTTCCGCAGCGTCCAGCGGATCCTTGCAGATCTGAAGCGCAAGTTCTACATTTTCCAGTGCGGTCAGGTTCTGAATGAGGTTGTAAAACTGAAATACAAATCCGATATCATCCCTCCGGTAGCCGGTCAGCCGCCGGGCTTTAAATTTCGTGATGTCCGTCCCGTCAATCCACACTTCCCCGCTGGTGGCCGTATCCATCCCGCCCAGAATGTTGAGAACAGTAGTCTTTCCGGCGCCGCTCGGCCCTACAATTACGGCAAACTCGCCCTTTTCAATCTCGAAATCGATCCCGTCCACGGCGCGGATTTCCACTTCTCCCATTTTATAAATTTTGCGTACATCTTTCAATGTTACAAAGCTTGTCATGTGCTGTCTGTCACCTCTAATTTTATCTTGCATCAAATTCTTACTATCTTTATAATAACAGATAAGGGATTGAAAAAACAGTCCGAAGGAGGAATTTTTATGGGAACATTCAGAATGGAACAGGCTGTGACCGATGTCGCTCTGGACAAGATCGCGGCGCTTGCAAATGAAATCTGGCACGAGCATTTTGTCCCGATCATCGGCCTTGAGCAGGTCAACTACATGGTCGGCAGGTTCCAGTCTTATCCGGCCCTGAAAGACCAGGTAAAAGACGGATATGAATATTATCGGATCTTCTGTGACGATGCGTTTGCAGGCTATGCGGGGATTCATCCGGAGAAGGATGCTCTGTTTCTGAGCAAGCTTTATCTTCACAAGGATTTCCGGGGACAGCATCTTGCCACACAGGCTGTGGATTTCTTAAAGAACTACTGCCGTGAGAAAGGGCTAAAAAAGATCTGGCTGACCTGCAACAAGTACAACAGCCATACACTGGACGTTTATCATCATCTTGGTTTTCACGATGTCCGCTCTGAGGTAACCGACATCGGAAACGGTTTTGTGATGGATGATTATATTCTGGAAATGGAAATTTAATTTGAGAGGAAACTATATTTTGGAGGGATACAAAAACATGGAAAAAGCAAAAGTATATTTTTCAGATCTCCGGGCTCTTCCTGGAACAAATCTTCCGGGCAAGCTGAAAAAACTGATCAGAAAAGCCGGCATCGGGGAGATTGATTTTGAGAAGAAAATGACAGCCATCAAGATCCACTTTGGCGAGCCGGGCAATCTTTCCTACCTTCGCCCGAACTGGGCAAAAGCTGTTGCTGATGTCGTAAAGGAGCTTGGCGGACGTCCGTTTCTGACAGACTGCAACACCTTATACGTAGGACGCAGAAAAGATGCTCTGGAGCATATCGAAAGTGCCTACGAAAATGGATTTACCCCGTTTTCTACCGGATGTCAGGTCATCATCGCCGACGGACTGAAAGGTACGGACGAGACCTATGTACCTGTGGAGGGCGGTGAGCTTGTGAAAGATGCGAAGATCGGAACTGCCATTATGGATGCGGACGTCTTCATTTCTCTGAATCATTTCAAGGGACATGAGGCAACCGGATTTGGCGGTGCCCTCAAAAATATCGGAATGGGATGCGGTTCCCGTGCCGGAAAGATGGAGATGCACAACAGCGGGAAACCTTCTGTCGATCAGGAACGCTGTGTAGGCTGCCGGACCTGTGCAAAGAACTGTGCCCACGGAGCGATTTCTTTTGATGAAAACCGTCGTGCCTCCATTGACCACAGCAGATGTGTCGGATGCGGCCGTTGCCTCGGATCCTGCAATTTTGATGCCATCTACAACGAGAATTCTTCCGCGGTGAAGGAACTTGATATGAAAATCGCCGAGTATTCCAAGGCGGTTCTGGATGGGCGCCCGAATTTCCATATCAATCTGGTGATCGACATTTCCCCGTACTGCGACTGCCACGGTGAAAACGATGTGCCGATCCTTCCGGATATCGGAATGTTCGCAAGCTTCGACCCGGTTGCGCTGGATCAGGCCTGCGTGGACGCATGCAATGCACAGAATCCGCTTCCTGGAAGCCTTCTTGATGACCGTATGCATGAGGATGGCTTCTGTGACCACCACGATCATTTCGTCAACACAACCCCGGAAGCCGGATGGGAAGATTGTCTCTCCCACGCTGAGAAAATCGGCCTCGGCACCAGATCCTATGAATTGATCACAGTAAAATAAAATAACTTCAGAAAGCAAATCAGAGGCCCGGAGTTTTTCCGGACCTCTGTTTCATTTCTACTTTCTATTCTACTCTGCCAGTGCCGGCTTCTCGATTACTCGCCGACTGTTTTCTCTGTCTCCCCGACTTCTACAAGGGATTTCACCAGACCTGCCACTCCCTGGATTTCGGACGGAATGATGATCTTTGTCGCTCTGCCGTCCGCCGCCTTTTCAAATGCTTCCAGACTCTTTAAGGTCAGGACTGCCTCATCGACGCCGGCTTCCTTCAGGAAACGGAGACCATCTGCGTTAGCCTTCTGGACTTTCAGGATCGCTTCCGCTTCACCTTCTGCCTCTTTGATCATCTTCTCTTTTTCTGCCTCTGCATGAAGGATAGCCGCCTGCTTATCCGCCTCCGCGTTTAAGATTGCGGACTCCTTATTTCCTTCTGCCACAAGAATCGTAGATTTCTTCTCACCCTCTGCACGAAGGATGGCCTCTCTTCTTTCACGTTCCGCTTTCATCTGCTTTTCCATCGCATCCCGGATCGCTGCCGGCGGAATGATATTTTTCAGTTCCACACGGTTGACCTTGATTCCCCACGGGTCTGTTGCAAGGTCAAGTTCCGAGCGCATTTTCGTATTGATCGTTTCTCTGGATGTCAGCGTCTGATCCAGTTCCAGATCTCCGATGATGTTTCGGAGTGTCGTCGCTGTCAGGTTCTCAATCGCCATGATCGGATTTGCCACGCCATAGCAGAACAGCTTCGGATCCGTGATCTGATAGAATACGACCGTATCAATCTGCATGGTAACATTATCTTTCGTGATTACCGCCTGCGGTTCAAAATCAACTACCTGTTCTTTTAAGTCGATCCGTCTTGCCACACGCTCAATAATCGGAATCTTGAAATGAATTCCAACGCCCCAGGTCGCCTGGTATGCGCCAAGTCGTTCGATCACAAGCGCTTGTGCCTGATGTACGATCTTGACACATGAAATCAGAATCACTACAACCAGAATCAGTAAAATAATTCCAAGAATACTCGCGATAGTAGATGCTTTCAACATATTACTTTTCCTCCTTTTCCCTCACGATCAGCTTCACGCCCTCGATCTTCTCAACAACAGCATGTTTTCCCTCTTCAATGGTCCTGTCATCTGTCAGGCTTCTTGCCGTCCACTCCTGTCCGTCATAAACCGCTGCGCCCGTCTGGTCTGTGTTGCTGATACGCTGTGTCACTTTGACCGTCTTTCCGATCATACTTTCGTAATTGGTCTTTTCCCGGTTTCTGTTGACATACCTGAGGGCCCACGGCCTTGTAAAAATCAGCAGGACGATGGAAACGGCCAGAAATATGCCGGTCTGCCATCCGATCCCGGCACCTGTCAAAGACAGGAGAAATGCCGCCGCCGATCCCGCCGCAAACCAGATTGTCGTCAGTCCCACGGTAATCAGTTCGATCACCAGAAGAATCACAACAAGCAAAAGCCAGATAATCCTCATTGTTTCCGGTGTCAGAGCGTCCACATGTCACACCTCCTTACGTCAGATGTCCTTCCGGATCCGGAAAGACGGAGATGGTTCTTTTTCAAAACTTTCTCCTCTTTTTCTGATTTTTTTAAACTGTTTCAATTTATTATCAGTTTACTAGAGTTCCTGCTGTTTTGCAACCAGAAACAGATCATTCTCCTCTTTTTCCCAGTTTTCTGTAGACAGTCACATACATGGTGGCGAAACATGCCACACCTCCGATCAGATTGGAAACCGGCTCTGCAAGGAATACACCGTTTACACCAAGCCCTCCGATCATCGGGAGGCAGATGGTAAGCGGAATGACAATAATCGCCTTTCTGAGCAGGGAAAAGAACACCGCCTGCTTCGATTTTCCAAGCGCCACAAAGGTAGACTGGCCGGTAAACTGAAGTGCCATCAGAAAGATTCCGAAAAAATATATCCGAAACGCGCCCACCCCTGCTTCAAGCAGCTCCGGTTCACTGTTGAACAGATGAATAAAAAACTGTGGTACGGCAAACAGAACCGCCCAGACCGCGCAGGTAAATACGATACAGCTCGTACCCATAAAACGGATGGCTTTCTTTACTCTTTCGTATTCCCCCGCTCCATAGTTGAATCCGATCACCGGCTGTGCGCCGTTGGTCAGGCCGTTCACCGGCATGGTAATAATTTCCCGGACAGAATTGATTACCGTCATGACTCCGACGTACAGATCCCCTCCATACCGGGAGAGCATAGCATTGCAGACGATCTGTACCGAACCGTTCGTCACCGACATGACAAACCCGGAAAGTCCAAGTCCTGTAATTTCCCGGATCAGTTTCCCCTCCAGTCTCATATCTTTTTTATTCAGCCGGAAAAGAACATGATTCCCTCTCAGAAACCAGAACACGTAGGCTGCCGACACTCCCTGGGAAATTACGGTCGCCGCCGCCGCTCCGTATACGCCCATATGAAATCCGAAAATAAAAACCGGATCCAGCACGATATTCAGGACTGCACCGATCAAAACAGTGAGCATTCCCATCTTTCCAAAGCCCTGGGCGTTGATAAAGTTGTTCATACCAAGACTGATCATCACAAACAGTGTCCCTGTCAGATAAACGGAAAGATACGCCTGTGCATACGGATAGGTCTGGTCGCTGGCACCGAAAAGGTAAAGCATCGGTCTCATGGTGAGATAGCAGAACGCCATCAGGATCACGCCTGTCATCAAAAGCAGCGTAAAGGAATTCCCCATAATTTTCTCAGCCCGTTTTACGTCTCCCGCTCCTCTTGCAATCGAACAAAGCGGAGCACCTCCCATGCCGAACAGATTGGAAAATGCTGTAATCATCGTAATAACCGGAAGCGCAAGCCCGATCCCGGTCAGCGCCTCTGTCGACGCATCCGGAAGATGTCCGATATAAATCCTGTCTACCACACTGTAAAGCACGTTGACAAGCTGGGCCACTGTCATAGGGACAGCCAGACTCCATATATTCTTTGCCACGCTTCCTTTACTGAAATCATTTTTTGTATCCAAATTTCATCGCCTCTTTTACTCGTTTCTGCACAACTGCTTCATCTGGTCACACACTTCGCCGTTGTGCGCTTCGTCGGTCATTGTGATAATAACATCCCCGGTCTGAATCTTTGTTTTTCCTTTCGGGATCAGTTCTTTCTCACCCCGCCGGATCGATACAAGCAGGCACGCTTTTGGCCAGCTGACCTCTTTTACCATGCATCCGGCAACAGGAGAACCTTCTGCCACCGCATAATAATCCAGTACCTTTTCTCCTCCTTCTTCCGGCATCTGCCCGTTTTGCCCTTTCAGAAGTCCTGCAAGAAGACTTTCATAAATCGGCTCTGACTTTAACATCATGGCCGTTATGTATGCAATGACCGTGACAACAGACAGGGAAAGCATCTGGCTCAACGATCCTGTCAGCTCAAAAATCAGAATGATTCCGGTCATCGGGGCGCGTACCACCGCCGTAAAAAATCCCGCCATTGCAAGCAGAATGAAATTGTTGATATATTCTGCCGGAACGCCGAACATTTCATTGCATACTGTCCCGAAAACGCATCCTGCAAACGCGCCGAGCACCAGCATCGGGAAAAAGATCCCGCCCGGGACCCCGGAGCCGAAACTGACTGCTGAAAATAAAAACCTTAAAACGAACAGCACAATCAACGTCTGCAGCACCATTCTCTCATGCGTCATCGTATCGATCAGGCTGTGTCCGTTTCCCAGAATCTCCGGTACCGTAAATCCGAGAATCCCGGCAGCCAGGAACGGGAACACCGCTTTCCCGACCGGTCCCAGAAACGCAGCCTTCTTATAGAGGCTCTGGACTTTCAAAGTAAACCAGTTATAAAACACACCGAAGACTCCTAAGACCAGTCCCATGACAATGAGCAGTCCGTAATATCTCTGAGGCAGATTCCCTGCAATGTCAAACTGAAACACCGGATCCATCCCCAGAACATGAGATGTCATATAGTCGGCAACAACCGCCGAGGTCATGGCAGAAATAAACACCGGCGCCGTGAAGTTTTTATGAATCTCTTCCATGGTAAACATGACGCCTGCAAGAGGAGCCTGAAATGCCGCCGCCATTCCCGCACTGGCGCCGCAGGTCAAAAGGAATTTTTCCTCCGTCTTTCCACGTTTTAAAACACGGGAGATCCCTTTTCCCGCCATAGCTCCAAGCTGAATGGACGGGCCCTCCCGACCAAGGGCAAGTCCGCCGAACATTCCCAGAAAGCCGCCCAGAAATTTCGCCGGAAGAATCCGGTACCACCGCTGTTCCAGCTTTCCTTCCATCTCACCTTTTAACTGCGGGATACCGCTGCCCGAAATCATCGGCTCCCACCGGACAAGAAGGCCGGTCACAACCGCCATCAGAAGAAGCGCTCCGATCCAAAGCGCCGACCGGAGCGGATCTCCTTTGCACATCTCCAGGATCTGACGCATCCATGTCCCCGCATAGTTCAGGCAGATCCGGTACAAAAGCACAATGCCTCCGGCAACGGCTCCCACCAGAATTCCTTCCCCGATCATAATAACCGGGAAATCCGCAGATCTGCGAATCGTATAAGATATATCTTTCTTTTCTCTCATCGTTTCACCCATTTCTTTAGATTAATTCTCTCACAGTTTTCAGTATAGCACAAAAGCAGGGAAGCCGGTCATTTGATTTTGACCGGCTTCTTCCATGATTCGGTGAATTTCTCCCAGATATTCTTATTCTCCTTCTCCATCTTTATCATTTCTCTATTAAGATTTACTCCATCAGTACTGTTACATTGTCAAATTGGTCGGCTGTCTCTTCAATCTTCGTTCTGTTTCCAAGAACACAGACAATTCCCTCTTTGGCAAAGCTCTCCATCGTCTGATACCTGTTTTTCAAATCTTCTTCCGATGCTTTTAACACCCCTTCTCTGATCTTTGCTCTGGTCTGTGGCTCTTCCTGCCTCAGATACCAGGAATCCATTCGTTTTGCCTGTACATATGTTTTAGAAGTCCGGTCATATCCGGCAACTGCACCAATCTTATAATTCAGAAGTTCCTGCTCTCCTAATTCAAGATTTTTCAACCACCCTGAAGCGCTTTGGAAGACTTCTATCGTCCTTTTTACGTTCGGATCTCGATAGGAGCTCATAATCCAGCTTTGATTTGGGAGTACAGACATCCGGCATCCGTAGGCCCCTCCTTCAGCGCGGATTTTGGCCCACAGATAATCAAAGCTCACCATTCTGCCAAGAAGATAATCCTCACCGGTATATTCCCCGATTCCTCCAAGCGCAACATAGGATACCTCCGACGGAATAATGAATGCCTCTGATTTCCCGGGAAGCAATTTATCCTGATACCACCCGGGATCCCCTTTTCTTTCACTACCGACGAACCTCGAAGCTGCTATCAACTTACGGAAACCGGTATAAGATTTCTCTGTGCCTGTAAAGCTCATCACCAGATTAGACTTACTTCAAAGCTTCTTCTGAATTTTCTTAAGCTCCCGGATAATCTGCCCCTGATCCACGTCAAAGTTCTTTAGAAGTTTTCCCAAGAACTGATAATAGCGAATTCCGTTATAACGTTCCCTTGCCGCTCCTTCCGGCATATAGTGTGCTGCCACGCGGCCAGATGCATAACTGTCTCCGCTGGTAACAAATCCCCTCTCCAGTTCCATCCGGCTCTGCCTGATCCTTTTCAGAATAATCTCCGGATGCTCCAGAATGGTGTCATACAGCAACTCTTCTCCCAGTTTTACCGCTCTTGGAAGATTCTGTTCCAGACAGCTTACATCCATCACAAATTTAAGCCTGACATGCCGGATATCATCTGCATTGGTGTACGCTTCCAGATAAGTCCTTACATTTCCAAGCCACATATTTTTCTCAATCACTAATTCTTCCAGACTGTGTATTCTTGTAGGAAGACTTCCCAGAAGTTCGGAAAACAGCTTGGCATAAGGAACTTCCTCCGGTTCCAGCTCACTGATATCAAAATAGCAGCTTTGATATGCCACTCCTTTTGAAGGGATCTCCTGCTTCAGATATGTAACCCCCTCCTCTTCCTCTACCCTTGTAAGCGGCTCCTCTTTCTTTTGAAACAGGTCATCCACAGACAGCGCCGGCAGATCTTCTGTCTCTTCTTTTTGCTTCTTCTCTTCGACCTTTTCAAGAGGTTCCAGAAAAACCTCTGCCTCATAATCATTTTCCAGGAAGGTTTCTCTTAGAAGTGCTTCAAAGTATCTTTCCTTTACAAGGGTCCTCATCTTTCTGTATGTTTCTTCAAATTCTATCATCTCGCAAGGTCCGGTTCCCTGTGCCCATCCTCCGGCAATATCCAGTACACATTCTATTCCCTCCGGCTGGTTTCCGCCTTTTTCCCTCATCCAAAATTCCAGACGGTTAATTGCCGAAATCAATACTTCTTCTTTGATTCCTTCTCTGCAAAGTCTGTCCGCCTGTTCCTTGATAACCGTTTTCAACTGGCCGGCAGTTTCTTTGTCCGTATTCTTTATTTTAATGGCAAGATAGGGTTGTCTGATACCATCCATAATAAAATACTGAATTTCCGGGATTCCAAGACTCTGAATAAGCCCTTTTTTCATCGGTGCTTCGTCTTCCCCCATAATCGCCTGCATAAGAATATAGACTGCATTCATACGTTCCCGGTTGTCAAAATCTCCCAGACTATAGGTGCATGACGCAAACACCCCCTGATCACCGAACTTATCCTTGTCATACAGCTTTTTTCGGATTCCCTTTACAGGTTTCTGTCTCATGACCGGCTTCGCAGGTTCTGAGCGTTTCATTTTTCCCAGATAAGCTTTATCAATATACTCAAACAGTTGTTCCGTATTCATTCTTCCATATAGAACAATACAGCAGTTGGACGCATTATAAAACGTCCTGTAATATTCCAGAAATTCCTCATAAGATAGAGCAGGAATCGTATCCGGAAATCCTCCGGATACAAAACGGTAAGCCGTTTCCGGAAACATTGCTTTAGATATTTCATCCTCTAATATGTTGTCCAGGGATGAAAAGACACCTTTCATCTCATTATAAACAACGCCATTAATCTCCGGAGTTTTTCCATCTTCGCACTGAAAATGCCAGCCCTCCTGTTCAAAGATCTCTTTATCCGTAAGAACATTCGGACAAAATACCGCGTTTAAATAAACATCCGCCAGATTCATAAAATCCTTTTCATTCTCTGTACAAAAGGGATATACTGTATGATCCGGATACGTAATTGCATTTACGAATTCTGCCATGGAATGTTTCATCAGATTGACGAACGTATCTTTATCCGGATATTTGCGGGAACCGTTCAGCACAGAATGCTCCAGAATATGAAAAACTCCCGTGCTGTCCTTTGGTATGGTCCGAAATCCAATCAAAAAGCTCTTTTTAACGTCCTGATTGTCTATGACGATAACCTGCGCCCCGGTTGACAGGTGCTCCATCTGAATAATATCTCCCTCAACCTCCCGCACATACTTCTTTTCTTTAACTTCAAATCCATAGATTTTTTCCCCGATTTCCATATCCATTCCCTCTTAATACATGAATTCTGTGATCTTCTTTTTTATCTCTTCCACTTCCATCACACCTACGTTTTCATACTTCTTTTCACCGTCTTTGTAGAATTGAACGGTTGGAACAGCAAAAATACGATTCTCTTTGGCAAGCTTCGGATAATCTGTAGTATTCACTTTGACGATATGGATAAACGGAAGTTCCGCGTCTAACTCTTCTAAAATACGTGAAAAGGCTTTACAGGGTACGCACGTTGTGGAAAAGAAATCCACGATCACAAATCCTTCCTTAATCTGTTCCTTAAAACTCTCATCATCCGCATATTGAATTGCCATCTACTTTTCCTCCTTAAAAAAATTCTCTGTCACATATTCTTTTACCTTATTGTAATAATAATTTACATAAAATAAAATTTCCGAATATTCATAAGTATTGATTTTTTCTGCATTTTCTTTCGTTTCATGCCAGAATTTCACGTACTCATCTATATCGTCCCGGTATTGCTCCATCGTATATCCAACGCCGCTTTTTTCTGCGTATTCCCGCCCCAGAAGGTAGCCGCAGAGTCTGTCCCATGAATCGTTCTGCACGCTTGCGAATAATTCATAATAGCTTGAGAACGGCATCTTCCCTTCAAATTCCTCTGGCGTCATGGTTTCCAGATTCAACCCCTGTTCTTTGGAAATTGTCTTCAATCTCTTAATTTCATGATCTGTCATTTCTTTCCAGTCCGCCTTCTTAAGATCAAACGTACTGGCCTCAAAAACTTTGTCTATCACATATTGGACTGCTTCGTATCCCTCGTTTTTTGCAATCTTCTTTTTCTGTTCCCGGATCAGACGAGCCTCATATTGTTCTATATTGCTCACTCCTTCAATTCCAAGAGCTTCTATCATCCCGTCCGTGATCACAGGAATCTTTTTTTGCTGAATGGAACGAACCGTTACAGTCACTTTCTCTCCGTCGACGTCCAGCTCACCGGCCGTCCCTTTTTTCAGCCCGATGCACATCGTTTCCAGCTTCTTGTGAAAGAACCCCTGTCCTACCATAATTTTCACGTTCTCTCTGTTAAAAAACGGATTTGCCGATTCCATATCGCATACAATAAGTGCTCCGTCCGTAACTTCCCCCGCTTCTTCCCATGTGCTGTTCTTGTTTTTTATAAAATCTATTTCTTTCTTGTACGCCTTCTCATCAAGCTTGAATACTTTCTTGTACATACTGATATCCACCTGATCATATTCGACAAACGATAAAACTTTTGACTTCATCTTTCTCCTCCTAAAGCGTAAGCTTCGCATATTTACTTTTTAGCAGTTGGAGTACTTCCTTATATTTCTCGCGACTCACCATAACTTCCCCTGCATATCCGTCGAAAATCAGCGCAAAATTTTTCGATTCATTATCCGCCCGAACATAAGATACTTTGGAAAGATTCACGATAAATGACTGATAGCACCGGTAAAAATTATAACCTTCCAGAATCTGTTCCAATTCATTCATGGAATATCCGGCAAGGACCATCTCTTTTCCGTCCACCATCACCATCTTGTTCTTTCGGTCCGTCCGTTCGATAAAAAGAACCTTATCAATATTCACGAGCTGATATCCGTTTCTCGTCTTGATCATCATAGAACGGTTCACGGATAACCGTTTGTATTGGAGCAGCTCAAACAAATACTGCAGCCGCTTAACCACACGCTGAAGCACACGGTTATCGAACGGAAGCCGAAAATATTCATCGCAGCAGCAGTCAAATACCTGCCCTGCCTCTAACTTTTCTTCTGAATACAACACCACCAAGACATCCGGCTTTATCTGGGACAGATTGTATGCCAGAAAGGAGCCGTCCCCGCTATATCTTGGATTTCCTGTTTTTATGTTGATAAACACCGCGTCCACATCGTTCAGACAGATATATTTATTGGCTTCATTGATTCCGTCAAAGGTATGCACAATGTCAAATACATTATAAAACGCCAGTAATTCTTTCAGTTCTGTGCACAATGTTTCATCACTTTCTACCAAAACAAGCTTCATTTTCATCAATCAATTCTCCTGACCAAATTCTTCAAACGCTTTTTCTAATGCCTCCACATCACCTTCATAATAGGTTGATAAAAGTGCAAAAGGACCATTTTTCTTCGGCATAATAATCGTACCGGCTCCATATAAATTGATTTCGCCTTTTGTCCTGAGACTCTCATATGCCTGATACTCGTCAGATTCCGGATCCAGATTTTCCAGATCCCACCAGTATATTTCGGCTCCGTCATACCTTAGCGCGAGCGTACACAGGCCTTCCGCACTAAGCGTCACTTTCGTGTCCGCATGGATCAGCCCCTTCTCCTCCAGAAATGAGACAAGTTCATCCACTGTCTTATTCCAGACAGGCATTTCTTTATCCTCTTCTTCAGGCACAGCCGCTTCTTCCTCTTTTGGAGGCATAAAGTCTTTAGACGACGCCACATATCCTACCATCCCACAAAACAGTAATACGAAAAGCAGGGAAGACACAATCGTAAATTTTTTCATAATCATTCCTTCTTTCTTTTAAGATGCCTCAGCAGACTGCAGATATTCCTGATAAGTCCTGCTTACGGCAAGTACTTCTTCATGGGTTCCGCAAGCTTCAAGGCGTCCGTGACACATAACAACCAGATAGTCTGCTTCTGCAATCTCGCGCATATCATGGGCAATGAAAACAATCGTATTGCCTTCCATCTTTTTCCTGATACTATGATAGATTTTCATATACGTGTCATGATCCAGACTCGCCCCTGCCTCGTCAAGAATCAGATAATCCGGCTTCGCAATCAATGCCCTGGCAATGGCTATTCTCTGTTTCTGACCGCTTGACAAACGGTTTCCTGCCTCTCCAAGAGTTGTATCATATCCGTTGGGAAGCGCATCTATAAAAGAATCCGCTCTGGCTTCTTCCGCTGCTTTTTTCATCTCTTTCTCCGTCGTTTCTCCCTCTGCACCATACAGAATGTTATCCCGGATTGTACCTGACATCAGCGGATTGTTCTGGAGTACATAGCCAAATTTTTTATGACATTCCCGGGGACTCGTTTCGCTTATTTTGTTTCCTCCGACCCATATTTCTCCCGAATCAGGTTGGTAGAATCCCTGTATCAGTTTCATGACTGTAGATTTTCCGGAACCATTATCGCCGATCACTGCCGTTGTCTTTCCTCCCGGAATGCAAACGGAAAAGTCATGAAGGATTTCTTTTTCGTTCCCGTATCCAAAGTTCACGTTTTTGAATACAATATCTTTGTTCCCTGATTCTGTCCAGGAATTACCTTTTTCTGTATGTTCCTCTTCCATATCAAGAATATCCCCGACATGGACAAGTGCGCCTTTTGAGCCCATCACGTTCTGCCACACCGTCAAAAGCTCCGCCATATAAAGATTCACCTGCGTCATATAGGTGCTGAACATATTAATCCCTGTTGATTCCATTTTCCCGGCGTTAATCAATCTGGAACCGCCCACTGCCATTACAACAGTCGTAAGAAGCGAATAAAGGGAATTGGCCAGAACCTGAATCTGCTCCATGAAAGCATAGTATATATCTGCCTTATACCGTGAATCGATTGCCGCATATCCGCTTTCCAGCTCTTTTTCTTCCATTACCTGCGCTTTTACATATTTCCCGGCCGACAGGTGTTCGGAGAAAAATGTGGTCATTTCATTCAACGCCGCATAGCGCTTTTTCATTATAGTAAACTGCAGCCTGCCGACGATGATAAACATTGCCACCGCAACCGGTATGCAGATCAAAAGGTATGCTGTGAGAGGCGAATTGTATTGATACAAGATCATACAGGCGCGGACAAATCCGAATAACGACGCAGCTCCTGAGAATATTCCGCTGATCACCAGAGTTGCCTGAGTTACGTCGTTCGTAACGGCCGACACCAGCGAGGACGGCTGTTCCTTTTCGAACTGATCCATCGGAAGATGCAGGATCTTCCTCCACATCGAAAGCCTTACCCGCAGGATCACTTTTTGATTGGCATACTCTTGCACAAGCGGCCGCAAAAATCCCAGCAACGCATTAAAAATCGTAAAAAACACATAGCCTAAAATAACAGAATTATATAGTTCCCCCTTGTTCACACGGACCAGATACTCCGATACTCTCATTCCGATCTCGGCATAAACCACGCCGCTTCCGAATGCAATCAGGTAGAGCCACCAGGGGATCGAAAGCCTTCTGTAAAAGTTCAGAAAAAACGATATTACATGTTTGTTGTTTTTCATCTGCCCTGTCCCTCACTTCCTATTAATTCTCGGTAATATGTATTCTCGGCATATACTTCCTCCGGTTCTCCCTGACAGATAATCCTTCCGTTATGCATTACTATGATATAATCTGCTTTCTGTACGGTCTGTCTGTCGTGGGCAACCATAAGCACGGTTTTACCTTCCATATGCCGTTTCACACTCTTCCATACCTGATCTTTTCCCCGGATGTCCATAGCCGCGGTCGCCTCATCCATAAACAGATAATCCGATTGTTTCAGAAGCGCCCTCGCAAAAGCAATCCGCTGTTTCTGTCCGCCGGAAAGTTTGTCGCCCTGCTCGCCTACATCCGTCTGGAAGCCCTCCGGCTGTTCCCTGATAAAATCCATGATTTCTGCGTCCGTACATGCTTTTTCCAGTTCTTCATCCGTGACTTCTCTCTTAATTCCGAACAGGATATTGTCGCGGAGCGTTCCTGCAAACAATGTACTTTCCTGTGTTACGTATGAGATCTCGCTTCGGAAGCTCTTGAGCGAATACCGTGCGGTATCTTTGCCCCCAAATAAAATCTTGCCTCCCGAAACCGGATACATACGCTCCACCAGATTCAGAAGGGTCGTCTTTCCGCTTCCTGACGGTCCGATAAGCGCCGTCACGCGCCCTGCAGGGATCTTCAGATTGAGTTTATCGAATATAAGTTTCTCTTCATAAGAAAAATCAACCTCTTTTAATTCAATATCGCCGCTGAGACGTTCCACATGCTCGCCGGCTTCTACGTCTTCTTCCATTTCTTCCATAATCTGAGCTACTCTTCTGGTCGCTCCCTGGGAACCCTTGAAGGTTGTCCAATATACACAGTACGTGCTGAGCTGATTAACGATATTCACCGCGAATCCATAATAGGCAATCCATTGGGTAAGAGTCAATGCGCCGGATGAATAAAAGCTTCGGCCTACCATCACGATCACAATAAACTGCATAGCTCCCACCAATGCATACATTGGAGTTGCGAATCCCAGCCATGCATTCAGAATCGAACTCTTATAGAGCTCTTTCATTTTCTCCCGCCCTGTCTGAAGTTCTTTTTCTTCTTTTCCGTAAGATTTGACGAGAAGAAGATTATTGGTTTTTTCTGCAATCGTCTGTGTCAACTCTGCATTTTTTTGATTTACCAGATCCAATACTCCGAATTTCATCTTTCCCATGACAAATGCAATGACTAAATTCAGCGGAAGAACCGCGATCAGAGCAATCATCAGCTTCTGGTCGTAGGATCCGATTTTTCCCAGAGTAATGACCAGTGTGTACGTGGAAGTGAGAATTGCAACAAATACCTGCATGATAAGCTGACTGATCGCTGTGATATCTGTTGTAATACGGGAAATCATTTCTTTCGGCTTATTTTTTTCGTAATATAGAAGCGGCAGCCTGACGGCCTTCCTCCAGATCATTTTCCTGATATTACGGTCAATCCGCGCAACACACAAGTTACTCATAATCTTACTAACCGAACTGATCAGCTGGGATAGTAATGTAAAAGCCAAAAACGGAAGAATCACGGTACCAAAATTCACATTCCCGGCAAATAATTCGGCCGTGTATTCCGTTACGCTGATTCCTACATTGCTAAGAAGAGCTGTAATGGCAATATATGCAAGAATCCACAGATAAGGAAGTCTTGCCTTCTGCAGCATGCGGAAGAAGCGTCCCATGCTGCCCCTGTCTTTTCCAAAAACCCGTTCCATATTGTTTCCCTACCTTTTCTTAATTTCAGAGCATTGGTACTAGAATATAAATAGTGCAAATCACATTGAACTGTTATTCGTTTTCTATCATTTCAAACACTTTAACCGCATCCTGTTTCTTTTCATAATCCTCTGAAAATGCAATTGCGTAAGTTCCGTTTACCGCTTCCGTCTCAAGGACCGCAGCGCCTCCGGCAAGGACTATCGTTCCTTGGTTGGCAGCCATAGACTCATAGTTTTCATATAGATCCGTCTTGTTTTCCGGATCCCACCAGAACAGCCAGAGTCCATCATAATCATATGCTTTATCCGCCACTTTCGTCTCAGTAAACTGTCCATTCGTATTGTCTGTGAGATATCCTGGTGTTTCATTGATATCTACCGGTTCGCAGTCCTCCAAAATGAGTCCTTCCTGCTCAAAATAATCCACCATATCTTCGTATGGAGAAGTGGACGCATTCACTTCAATTTTTTCTTCTTTCGACGTACATCCCGCCATCATTCCGCATACAGTTGCTGTTACAATGGCAGCTGCCACAATCTTCTTCATCCTTTTTGTGCTCATCTCATCAATCTCCTTTTATAAAAATTTTACAATCAAGTTTCTTTATTTTTACAATAAAATCAGCAGTTTAACAAGAAGGTTATCCTATTTTGTCCTTCATTTCGCTCATAGTGTCTTTTTATCTCTCATCTCAGTTATTTTCACTTCCGCCTCCTGCTCTGTCTGATAAGCTCTTTTAGGAGATCTTTAAAAAGTCATTCATCAAAAAACTCCCCTGCCCGTCTACAGGCAAAGGGAGTTTTTTAACTGGCGCCGCATTGATTTAAGAACCGTACTATACTCATGCCAGAGCCACGAGTACGGACCGGATGCAGCCCTTTCCGACTGGATCATTCTTTTTAAAAATTACTTCATTGGATAAGTATTGACAAAACCTTTTTAGAAATTCAGTTATATTTTCGCAAAAAATAAAAACACCGTAAAACCCTGATATTAAGGCTTTACGGTATCTAATAAAAAAATCGGAGTGACAGGATTTGAACCTGCGGCCTCTACGTCCCGAACGTAGCGCTCTACCAAGCTGAGCCACACTCCGAAAGCTACGGATAGAGGACTCGAACCTCTACTAACAGAGTCAGAGTCTGCTGTGCTGCCATTACACCAATCCGCATCGCTGCTTTCTGTCTTTCAAAGCGTTTTTAATATATGTTGTTTTCATCGGCAAAAATTGAATTTTTCCGGTGATCGGAGTGACAGGATTTGAACCTGCGGCCTCTACGTCCCGAACGTAGCGCTCTACCAAGCTGAGCCACACTCCGATAACTACGGATAGAGGACTCGAACCTCTACTAACAGAGTCAGAGTCTGCTGTGCTGCCATTACACCAATCCGCATCAGCATTTGCCGTGTCACTGTTTTATCAGCGAACAAGACTATTATATCAAAAAAATTTTGATTGTCAACACTTTTTTTCATTTTCTCTTCCACCTTCTTCCAAACCCTGATATAATACGAACAACAATGGTTTTTCAGGAGGCGCTTATGAAACAGTATTTTAAAATCGGAGAAATCTCAAAGCTGTATCAGATCAGTGTGGACACACTGCGTTACTATGAGGAGCTTGGTCTCCTGACACCGAAGCGCGGTGAAAACGGATACCGCCTCTATCGTCTCAATGATATCTGGCGTCTGAATGTGATCCGGGATCTTAGGGGGCTTGGATTTCCCATGGAGCGGATCCGGGAATATTTAAATGACCGGAGTATTCATACGACGGAACAGCTGCTCCGGGATGAGCTGGATGCGATCCGCCTGAAAATCACAGACCTTACGAAGCTTCAGTCTAATGTGCAGGAGCGCCTTGCAACGATCCGGAAGGCGGAGGAGCAGCCTCTTGAGACTGTCGTGGAAAAGTATCTCCCGGCGCGGCCCTGCCATATTCTTCACTCCGGCTATCAGAAAGATGAAGAGATGGATGTTCTGATGAAACAGCTGTTTAACCAGTCCCAGGACACTCTCTATATTATCGGCAGCAATCATATCGGTTCTTTGCTGCCTGCCGCATCTGCCAGGGAAGGAAATTACACTGGCTACGAGGGAGTATTTCTCATTGCCGAGGACGGTCCGGATACCTTGCCGGAAGGACGTTATCTTTCCTACAGCTACCATGGAAGCGCCGTCCACAATGCCGAAGGCATCCCGAAACTGCTCTCCTACGCCCAGGAGCATGGACTTACGGCCGGGCCATGGTTTCTTGAGCTGCTCTGGGTTGATATCCATCAGTCTGCGGACCCGGATGAACACATCACAGAACTTCAGCTTCTTGTCACCTGAAAGGACATCCCCGTTTTTCGGAGATGTCCTTTTTTGATGCTTTTATTTTTCACCTGATTCTTTCGGCCTGCTTTTTCGCTTTCCGGAGCGTCCTACAGATTTTTGATCCTCTCTACTGCCGCCTTTGTATTTTCGTAAGTACCGAATGCAGTCAGACGGAAATATCCTTCTCCGCTTGGTCCGAATCCGGATCCCGGTGTTCCTACAACGCCTGCCTGTGCAAGCAGATAATCAAAGAACTCCCAGGACGTCATGTTGTCCGGTGTCTTCAGCCAGATATACGGCGAATTTACGCCTCCGGATACAGTATAGCCTGCGTCTTTCAGCCCGTCATAGATTGTCTTTGCGTTTCTCATGTAGTAGGCAATCTGCTCTTTTAACTGTGCTTTTCCTGCCTCGGAATACACTGCTTCTCCTGCTTTCTGTACGATGTACGGAGCCCCGTTGTACTTGGTTCCGTGACGTCTTGCCCAAAGGGAGTGAAGCATCACGTCG
Source organism: Pseudoflavonifractor sp. BSD2780061688st1 E11 (assembly GCF_005844125.1). Lineage (NCBI taxonomy): Bacteria > Bacillati > Bacillota > Clostridia > Eubacteriales > Oscillospiraceae > Pseudoflavonifractor > Pseudoflavonifractor sp. BSD2780061688st1 E11. The sequence continues at coordinate 3,757 of NZ_SPHM01000039.1, read as the reverse complement.
CCGCATTTGAGATCCTTCGGGATCACTGTTGCGCCGAGACGCACTCCTGTAAATCCGGCATTTTTGGAAAAGCTGCGAAGCTCGATGGCACAGGTTCTTGCGCCTTCACACTCGTAAATCGTGTGCGGTACGTTTTCCTCGGAAATATATGCCTCGTATGCTGCATCATAAATGATGACGGATCCGTTTTTATTTGCGTAATCTACCCACACCTGAAGCTGGTCTTTTGTGATGGCAGATCCTGTCGGATTGTTCGGGAAGCACAGATAAATCAGATCCGGCACTTCCTTTGGAAGCTCCGGCACAAATCCGTTTTCTGCCGTACACGGCATGTAGATCACATCGCTCCAGATTTCGGACTTCGGATCATAGGTACCGGTACGTCCTGCCATGACGTTCGTATCCACATATACCGGGTATACCGGATCGCAGACAGCGATTTTATTGTCCTGGTCAAAGATCTCCTGAATGTTTCCGGAATCTCCCTTTGCTCCGTCGGAGATAAAGATTTCGTCTGCGTAGATCTCACAGCCTCTTGCCTCATAATCATTCTTTGCCATTGCACTTCTCAGGAACTCGTATCCAAGATCCGGGGCATATCCGTGGAATGTCTCTGCGTGCGCCATTTCATCCACCGCGCTGTGAAGCGCATCGATAATCGCCGGTGCCAGCGGCTGTGTCACGTCACCGATTCCAAGCCGAATGATAGATTTGTCCGGATTTGCTTCGGTATATGCCGCTACCTTTTTTGCAATATTTGAAAAGAGATAGCTTCCTGGAAGTTTCAGATAATTTTCATTAATTTTAAACATACCCTGTCTCCTTCTCTTTATTTCTTTAGTGTATTAAACTCATGCCGCGTCTATCATAACACATTTCACGAAACACGTAAAGGAGATTTTTCAGATCCGTAGTACAATTTCGTACTACGCTTATTTTTTTATCTATCCGACACTTCCGGGGTACTCCCCTTCACATACAAAACGGCATCCTCCGGTCAGATACATCTGCCCGTCACTGTCCCATTCCACTTCCATCATACCTCCCGGCATTTCAATATTCACTTTCTGTTTTGTTCTTCCGCTCCGGATGGCCGCCGCTGCCGCGGCACAGGCTCCGCTTCCGCAGGAAAGGGTCTCCTTACTTCCTCTCTCCCATACGCGGATTTTCATACCGGTCTCGGAATATACCTGCACCAGCTCTACATTAATCCCGTCCGGAAAGTCCGAATGGGTACTGACAGCTTCCGCCTTTTTCATATTCCATGTTTTCCAGCTTCCCTCCTCCGGCTCCATGAAAATGACTGCATGGGGATTTCCCATGGAGACAATCATCATCTCCGTCTTCTGTCCTTCCATCGAGATCACGTAAGGCTCCTCCTCAATAACCGGGGTGCCCATGGCCACTGTAGCCTTTCCGGAATCTTCCAGAATCCGGACCGTATGGATTCCACTGTCGGTCTCTACCGCAATCTCCTCTTTTCGTATCTTTTTATAATCATAGAGATATTTTGCCACACAGCGGACACCGTTTCCACACATTTTCCCTCTGGACCCATCCGCATTATACATTTCCATCCGGCAGTCTGCCATATCGGACGGACAGATCAGAATCATTCCGTCCGCTCCAACGCCAAAATGGCGGTCACTGATTTTTCTCGCCAGGGTCTGCGGATTTACGATCTGCTCTTTTTCCTGATCCACGTAGATATAATCATTGCCGCATCCCTCCATTTTTACAAAATGCATCTGCACAAATTCCTCCTGTTGTTTTCTGGTATTGTATGAAGAAAAGCGGCATTTTATGTCATCCTTGGGATCTGTCTTCCTTTTACATCCATGTGATAATTGTCTCTTAGTATCATCTCCGAAACCGGAACAATCTCATATGACTTTTCCTCTATGTTTTCGATCAGTTCTTTTAATGCATCTTTTGTAAATTTTGCTTCGCTGTTCAGACGGATAATGGCTCCATTCCGGAGCTCTTCACTTTCGACCACTTCCTTGATCAGACTTCTTTTCCCATAGTTTTTCCAGTCCCGGGAATCGATTGACCAGCAGATCGTAAAAAACCCTTCCTCCGCGGCAGTCCGGATCAGTGTGTCGCTGTATCGTCCATAGGGAGGGCGGAAAAGTTCCATGGAAATCCCTTCCTCTTTAGCGGTATGTTCTGCTTCCTGCAGTTCTGCCCTGATTTCCGCGGATGTCTGTTCCGACAGATTTTCATGGCTGACTCCCATCGTTCCGATGTCATGTCCTTCCGCTTTCATTCTTCCGACCAGATCCGGATGCTCCCGCATCCATCCGGCAGTCACAAAAAAGGTGGCGCGTATCTTCTCTTCTTTTAATATGTCCAGGATCTCCCCGGTCTTTTTGTCTCCCCAGGCTGTCTCAAAGGTCAGGGCCGCCTGTTTTTCATCCGTCTCCACAGAACAGACCGGCATTTCATGACCGTTTACGCTGTTTCCGACAGTGGTGTATTCTTTTACATACCAGATTCCGCCCGACAGCAGGAAACAGGCTGCCGCGGCAAAAAGGATGTATTTCTTCCATGCTTTTTTCTGAAAAGACATAAAAAAACTCCGGAGCATCTATTGTTCTTATAGTATATGCTCCGAAGTTTTCTTTTACGCATTTACCAGATTCCCAGAAAATGCTGTATCAGAAGGCTCACTCCCGCTATTCCGATCCAGCAGCAAAGTCCCATGAAAATCGGTTTCCCGCCTGTCTTGACCAGCTTCACCAGATTCGTATTAAACCCGATGGCCGCCATTGCCATAATAATAAAGAACTTACTCAGCTCTTTAATCGGTGCAGTCACTGTCACCGGAAGGGAAAATACTGTTGTAATGATAGAAGCGAGCACGAAAAACAGGATAAAAAACGGAAAGATCTTTTTCAGATCAAAGGTTCCGCCTGCCTGCTCTCCGTTTTTCTTTGCCTTTCGCATCTGCCAGATGGAGAGAACCAGTGTGATTGGAATGATCGCAAGAGTCCTTGTCAATTTGACAATCGTCGCCGCATTCAGAGTATTACTGCCGTGAATTCCATCCCATGCCGCTGCCGCCGCCGTCACGGAAGAGGTGTCATTGACCGCCGTTCCGGCAAAAAGACCAAACCCCTCATTGCTCAGTCCCAGAACGGCTCCGAGTTTCGGAAAGATCAGCGCCGCGATCACATTGAAGAGAAAAATAACAGAGATCGACTGGGCAATCTCCTCATCGTCCGCATCAATGACCGGTGCCGTCGCCGCAATGGCCGAACCGCCGCAGATACTGGACCCCACCCCGACCAGCGTCGAGATTTTGGATGGAATCCGCATGACCTTGTGAAGTACAAAGGCAATCACAAGTGAGGTGGAGATCGTCGCAATGATAATTGGAAGAGACTGGCGTCCTTTCTCCAGAATATCCGTCAGATTCATGCCGAATCCAAGCAGAATCACCGCGTACTGTAAAATCTTTTTGGATGTAAATTTGATCCCCGGCTGAAGGGGCTCGCTCCTTTTCACTATCAGGGCAAGACACATCCCGATCAAAATCGCAAACACCGGCCCGCCGACTACCTCAAACTGTTTTCCAAGCAAAAACGCCGGAATGGAGATCAGCAGACAGAACAAAATACCTTTATAAGTTTCCTGAATTGTTTTCATGGTTATCTCCTCTCTTTTTATTTCTGGAATAGGCGTTTGCGAAACGCCACAAGCCGCATAAATACGGCATTTTTTGCTTTTAAAAACAAATAACTCCTCACCTGAT
>NZ_SPHM01000038.1:0-29523 GCF_005844125.1 Pseudoflavonifractor sp. BSD2780061688st1 E11 | reverse complement strand
GTAAAAAAATACAACCCAAAGGCTGTATTTTCAATATATTTTTCAGTTGTTAGAATGGAGAAAGTGGCAAAGTCGGGTTGTAGCATTGTTTTTGGGGAAGCGCAAGTAGTTTGCAGGCGGGTTGCATCTTTTTTCCCCTGCAAGTATAATAAGAGCAGGAATCGAGGAGGAAAAAGTATATGGAAATAATATTCGAATTAACAAAAGACGCAGCTCTTTGGATACTGGACAACCTCGTATTCATCAACATCATTTTATCGATCATTATTATTTTCTTTCAAAGACGAAATCCGACAGCGGTCTGGACATGGCTTTTAGTCCTTTACTTTATTCCGATTGTCGGTTTTATCCTGTACCTTGTGGTGGGACAGGACTATAGAAAAAGTAAAATGTTCAAGATGAAAGAGATTGAAGATGAGATCAAGTACGCGGTGAGGCGCCAGGAGGAATCGATCTACCGGAGGAAGCTGAGACTGAAAACCCCGGAGATGGAGCGGTTCCAGAGCCTGATTCTTTATAACCTCAATGCGGCCGAAGCAGTGCTGACAGATAACAATGACATTCGGATTTACACGGACGGCAGGGAGAAATTCGATGCCCTGATCGCAGAAATGAACGGGGCGAAAAATTACATTCATCTGCAGTATTATATTATCCGGAATGACGAACTATGGCAGGAAATTGAAGAAGTACTGACAAGAAAAGTACAGGAAGGTGTTGAAGTCCGGGTGCTTTTTGACAGTATGGGCTGCCGGAAAATGAGGGAACGTTCCTGGAGACGTCTCGAAAAGGCCGGCGTCCAGGTGGCAGAGTTTTTCCCGGCATTTCTGGGTCAGCTGCAGCTGCGCGTCAATTACCGGAACCACAGAAAGATTGCGGTCATTGACGGCAGAGTCGGATTTGTAGGGGGATTTAATATCGGAAGAGAATATCTGGGGCTTGATACGAAGAAATTCGGATACTGGAGAGACACCCATCTTTGTATCGAAGGATCCGCAGTGACATCCCTTGCTGTCCGCTTTGTACTGGACTGGAACTACGCGGCCAAGGAAAATCTTTTCCTTCAGGACCGGCTTTTTGAAATTCCGGAATATGAGAGAGACGGAAGGTCTCTCGTACAGATTGTATCCAGCGGACCGGACTCCAAATACGACAGCGTCCGGGATAACTACTTAAAGATGATTCAGATGGCCGAAAAGTACATCTACATCCAGACCCCGTATTTCATACCGGACCAGCCGATTCTGGACTCCTTAAAAATCGCGGCTAAATCCGGAGTTGATGTAAGGATTATGATCCCGTGCAAACCGGACCACCCGTTTGTCTACTGGGCAACTTACTCCTATCTGGGCGAAATGGCCGCCGCAGGAGCAAGATGCTACACATACCAGAACGGATTTCTCCACGCAAAGACCATGACTGTTGACGGCCTGGTCAGCTGCGTCGGGACCGCCAACATGGACATTCGCAGCTTTCAGCTCAACTTCGAAGTCAACGCCACCATCTACAGCGAAGGAACAGCAAAAAAACTGGAAGACGCATTCGAAAACGACCTCCTCGTCTGCAAAGAGGTGACAGAAGAAACCTACAGACAACGCGGCCTGTCCATCCGCATCCGGGAACAGATCTCCAGACTGTTCTCACCACTTCTGTAGAACTTACGTATTTTTGGGGACGTGTTCCGATGCACAGGTACACGACGTAAATGACAAAAAAATCCCCGAAACCCGCATAAAATAAGGCAAAACTTGAATTATCAGATTTTTTTCATCGGGGACGGGTTCCGGTGCACAGGTACACGTCCCCGATGATGCGAAAGGAGTGGAGGATATTGAAGGAGTTTCTTGAGAAGGTGAGAGGTTTGATGCCGCTTGTGCATAATATTACGAACTATGTGACGGTGAATGATGTGGCGAATGTGCTGCTGGCGTGTGGTGGAAGTCCGATCATGTCGGATGAGCCGGAGGATGTGGAGGATATTACTTCAATCTGCGGTGGTCTGAATATTAATATTGGTACGCTGCACAAGACGAGTATTGACGGGATGGTCCGTGCGGGGAAGCGGGCGAATGCGTTATCCCACCCGGTGCTTCTGGATCCGGTGGGGGCGGGAGCGAGTGTGTTCAGGACGAATACGGCGTTGAAGCTGATGGAGGAACTGAAGCTCACTGTGATTCGTGGAAACATCTCGGAGATCAAGACGCTTTATCTTGGGAGCGGAACGACAAAGGGGGTAGACGCGGATATTGCGGATGCCGTGACGGAGGAGAATCTGGAGGAGAGTATCGTTTTTGTCAAATCGTTTGCGAAGAAAGAGGGATGTATCATAGCTGTGACCGGAGCGATTGATCTGGTCACCGATGGAGACAGGTGTTACGTGATTCGCAATGGTCGTCCGGAAATGGGCAAAATCACCGGAACCGGATGCCAGCTTTCGGGTATGATGACGGCATATCTGACAGCGAATCCGGAGCATCCGCTTGATGCGGCGGCAGCGGCAGTCTGTGTGATGGGACTTGCCGGAGAGACGGCGTGGAAGCGGATGGAGGATGGGGATGGAAATGCCACCTACCGGAACCGGATTATCGATGCTATCTACAATATGACCGGGGAGGACCTGGAGAAAGGAGCTGTTTATGAAGTGCGATAGAAAAGATTTTGTTCTTTATGCGGTGACAGACCGGAGCTGGCTGAATGGTAAGACGCTGACAGAGCAGGTGAGAGAAGCGCTGGAAGGGGGAGCAACCTTTATCCAGTTAAGAGAGAAAAATCTGGATGAGGAGACATTTCTTGAGGAAGCAAAAGAAATTCAGAAATTGTGCCGGGAATATCAGGTGCCGTTTGTCATCAATGATAATGTGAAGATTGCAGAGGAGATTGGTGCGGACGGGGTTCATGTCGGTCAAAAAGACATGGAAGCGGAAGATGTGAGAAAGCGGCTTGGGCCGGACAAGATTATTGGTGTTTCTGCCCAGACTGTGGAGCAGGCAAAAAAAGCGGAGCAGCACGGCGCGGATTACCTTGGAGTGGGAGCCGTGTTCCCGACGGGCTCCAAGGCGGATGCCACGGAGGTAAGCCATGAAGTATTAAAGGAAATCTGCAGGGCGGTCCGGATTCCGGTCATTGCCATCGGAGGTATCAGCAGAAAAAATGTGATGGAGCTGAAAGGCAGCGGTATCTGCGGTGTGGCTGTGATCAGCGCGATTTTTGCAAGCAGGGATATCAGGACAGCGGCGGCAGAGTTAAAAAAGAGTGTGGAAGAGATGATTAAAGAATGATCAAGGGAGTTATTTTTGATGTGGACGGAGTCCTGCTTGATTCGATGCCGGTCTGGGAAGAGATCGGCGAACTTTATCTGAAAAGCCAGGGACGGGAAGGGAAACCGGGGCTTCGGGAAATTTTGTTTCCGATGAGTCTTGAGCAGGCAGCAGACTATCTGATCCGGGAGTATGATCTTCCGAAGACGGCCGTCCGGGTGGTAGAGGAAGTCAACGGGATGATCCGGACATTTTATGCGGAGAAGGCAGAATTAAAGCCGGGAGTCCGGCGGTATCTGGAACAATTCCGGAAAGCGGGGATTCCGATGGCTGTTGCAACTTCGAGCGGAAGAGAAAATGTGGAAGCTGCATTTCGAAGACTTTCGGTGCTGGATCTGTTTCAGGATATTTTGACTTGTTCGGAAGTGGGACAGGGGAAAAATCATCCGAAGATCTATCTGGAGGCAGCAGAAAAAATTGGTACAAGACCGGAAGAAACGTGGGTATTTGAGGATACCTGCCATGCACTTCTGACCGCGAAGAGGGCAGGCTTCCGGACGGTGGCGGTTTATGACCGGGCAAGCAGAAAAGATCTGGACACCTTAAAATCCGAGGCGGATATATTTCTGACGGAGTACGGGGATGTGGAATTGTTTTTGCAGCAGGCATCTGCTCGGTAATCAGGCGGGAATGCGGCGAAAAAAGAAAGGACGTGTGGAAAATGAGAACAGCATTGACAATTGCGGGAAGTGACTCCAGTGGAGGTGCGGGGATTCAGGCGGATATCAAAACCATGACTGCAAACGGTGTGTTCGCCATGAGTGCGGTGACTGCGTTGACTGCACAGAATACGACCGGGGTGAAAGATATCATGGAGGTTTCTCCTGCGTTTTTAAAGGAGCAGCTGGACTGTGTTTTTACTGATATCCGGCCGGACGCGGTAAAGATCGGCATGGTTTCGTCTTCGGAACTGATCCGGGCTATTGCAGACAAACTAAAGGAATACAGGGCTGAAAATATTGTGGTGGATCCGGTGATGGTAGCGACAAGCGGGGCAAGACTGATCAGCGAAGATGCAGTAGAAACCTTAAAGGAATGTCTTCTCCCGGAGGCGGACATCCTGACACCAAACATTCCGGAGGCGGAGGTTCTTTCCGGGATGCGGATCTGCACAGAAGAGGATATGATCTGTGCCGGACAGAAGATCAGTGAAACGTACCATCTGGCTGTACTGGTCAAGGGAGGCCATCAGTTAAATGATGCCAATGACCTGCTATGTCAGGGCGGTGTCTGTCGCTGGTTTTACGGAAAGCGGATCGACAACCCGAACACCCATGGAACCGGGTGCACATTGTCAAGCGCTATTGCCTCCAATCTGGCAAAGGGCTTTTCCATGGAGGAATCGGTGGAACGGGCAAAAACTTACATATCCGGAGCGCTGGGAGCCATGCTGGATCTGGGAAAGGGCAGCGGACCGATGAACCATGCCTTTGACATTCACGGAATGTTTGTCCGGGAAGCAGGAAAAGAGGCTGAATAGAAGCGGGAAAAGGACGGCTTGTCAAGAGAACAGAAGTATGATATAACTGGAAAGAGATGATAATAAAGGAGACAGGAGTATGAATAATAAAAGGAAACAGGCTCTGGCTGCAGGAGTATGTATGATTGCGGCTGTATCCCTGCTGGCCGGATGCGGACCGAAGGAAATCGAAAATGATTATGTCAAAATTAATGGATATACAGACCTGGAAGTCAGCGAGATCACAGAGACGGAAGTGACCGACGAAACCGTGGATTCCCAGATCGAACAGATCCGGCAGAATTATGCGACCTATACGGAGATTACAGACCGGGCTGCTCAGGAGGGAGATATGGTTACGATCGATTATTCCGGAGCGATTGACGGAGTTGCCTTTGACGGAGGCACGGCATCCGGACAGCAGCTCGAACTTGGAGCGGGCGGATATATTGATGGATTTGAGGATGGAATTGTAGGTCATACAACAGGGGAAACCTTTGATGTCAATACGACATTCCCGGACCCGTACGAGAATAACCCTGATCTGGCCGGAAAAGATGCGGTATTTACAATCACACTGACAAAGATCGAAGAAGTTTCCCTTCCGGAGTTGAATGATGAGTTTGTCACCATGGTGAAGGGCGAAGACACAACAGTTGATGATTATAAGAAAGAAATCAGGGATATCCTGGAAAGTCAGGCCGAGGTACAGGATCAGACACAGAGACAGACGGAGATTGTAGACGCTCTGATGGAGAATGTAGAGCTGAAAGAATATCCGGAGGATAAAGTAGAAGAATATACCAGCCTTATGAAAGAGCAGTACCAGCAGATCGCAACTTCTTTAAATATGGAGTATGCGGATTTTCTGGAGCAGTATATGGGGATGGACGAGGAGGCATTTAATGAAGAGATAGATACACAGGTCAAAGAGTATGTCAAACAGCAGGAAGTGCTGGATCTGATTGCCGGGGAGGAGAACATTACCGTATCCGACGACGAGATTGATGAGTGGGTAGAACAGAATGCGCAGGCACAGCAGATGACAGCGGATGAGCTGAAAGAGCAGTATTCGGAAGATGAACTGAAAGAACAGGCATTAAATGAAAAAGTGATTTCCTGGCTTTGGGATGAAGCAAAAGTGACATCGGAAAGCTCTGATAATGAATAGGAATCCATAAACGCAGAGGCGTATCAGTTATTGGGAGACAGGACTGATACGCCGTTTATATTACGCAGAAAAGAACGAAAATCGAAAGAATCTGTTGCGTAAAGCGGGGAAACATAAGATAATATGAGATAAGGGGATATTTTTATATTTCTTGATTGGGGGATACAACATGAGACGCTGCTTTTATGACAGACAGACGGGAGCGGTCTTTTATGACCTGCAGAGAGGAAAGAGGGAAACAATTGAGGTGGCCATTTTTTCCGGAGGGAAAGTGCGGGTAAAAGCACCGTACCGGATGCCGGAAACAGCCATCCGCAGATTTTTAAAAGAAAAGGCTCCATGGGTCAAAGAGCAGCTGGAAAAGATCGAAAAGAGCCGTAGAGAATGGATGGAAAAACGGTTTCAGGACGGCAGCGTCTTTTATTATCTGGGAGAGCCGTTGAAGCTTTCGATAAAGAAATCAGAAGGTGAGACTGTATGGCAGAGAGACGGACAGCTGCTGATAGATCAGACAGCAGCAACACCTCAGAAGCGGAAAGAGCAGTTGGAAAAATGGTACCGGATCCGGGCAAAAGAAAATATTGAAAGCCGGGTGAAGGTGTTTGCCGCAAAGATCGGGGAGAGCCCGAATAAAGTGACTATCAAGGCACAGAAAACAAGATGGGGCAGCTGCAGCAGCCTTGGAAATTTGAATTTCAACTGGAGGTTGATCATGATGCCGCAGAAGATTATTGACTATGTGGTGGTTCATGAGCTGTGTCACTTGAAGGAGATGAACCATTCCTCGGCTTTCTGGAACCGGGTGGAGGAAATAATGCCGGATTACCGGAACCGCAGGAAATGGCTGAAAAACAATGCATGGAAAGTTGAGTGGGAGCAGATATGAAAGAAAGTTTGAAGTTGGCAGTGGAGAAGGCAAAGAGAGGCGAGAGCGAGGGATTCGGCACGATCTACAGAGAAACCTGTGCGGATGTCTATTTTCGTGCCAGACTGATGATGGGAAACCGCGGCGAAGCCAGAGAACTGGTCCGCCAGATCTACCTTGTCGTGTTCCGGACTATCAGCACGCTCCAGGATCCGGCGAAGATGGAAAAGTGGCTTTATACCGTTCTCTATAAACTCGGGGAGAGAGAATGCCAGAAAAAGAAAGGAATGATTCTGGAGAAAGAAAAGACAGCGCCTTCCTGGGAGGGACAGCGCGCTCCGGAGACGACAGCGGAGCGGCAGCAGATCGTCCGGATTCTGAAATCCAGCTACAAGAAAATAGGAACAGCCGGGAGGCTGGTCTGCCTGGCATACTACTATGAGGGATGGAGCATGGAAGAACTGTCCCGTCTGTGGAATTGTCCGGCCGAGAAACTGGAGGGAATTCTGGAATATGCAAGGATTGAGCTGGGACTGATGTGTACCCAGGCAGGATATCTGCACGTGGACATTTCTTCAGATATGATGGTCCTGATGTTTGAACTTCTGCGGGAAGACGCGGAAGAAGAAATCCGCCAGGCAAGACTTGGGAAGCTTTACGAAGAGCTGGAAGGAGAGCTTGATATCGAAGATCAGGATGAGCCGGACGAAGAAAAGTCTTTTTTCAGGAAATGGTTCGCCATGATTATCCTTGCGGCAGCGGTGATTATCGGACTTGCCGCAGTTGGAGGGAACTATCTCGGGCAGCTTGTCACCCGCAATGAGACGGAGAAAAACGAAGAGACTGACCAGAACGAAGAAGAGGAAAAGAATACCTGGAGCCTGGCAGACTATAAAGGAAACTGGTGTGACGAGGCGAATGCGGACTCTGAAGTGATGTCGACGGACGGAATCTGCGAGGTGGAAATCAAAAGTGCCGCAGACCAGAGAGTTGTATTTGATATCCGGAAAACTTACGGAAGCGACGAGGATTATGTATTCCGGGGAGCGAATGACGTGACCGGCGTTGTTTCTGATAAAACGGCCTCTTTTACCTTTTCGGACGAATATAACAACCGGATGGAAGGAACCATCGAATTCCAGGATGAGGCTCTGAAGGTTGTCGTAAAGAGGGCCTCGGGCGGACAGTCAGAAGGGCTGACAGCGGCAATGGACTGCACGATGAAGCGGGATCAGTACGCTGACAGCAGGACAAGACCTCAGGAAGAAGAGGAAGATGAGGATTATATTTTCCCGGAAAGTGACAGCCGGCTTCTGACAGAAGAAGACTTCGAGGGAAAGACAAAAGCAGAACTGCGTCTTGGACGAAACGAGATTTTTGCAAGACATGGAAGAATCTTCGAAACCGAAGATCTTGACGAATGGTTCTCATCCAAAGACTGGTATGAACCGCTCTACACAGCGGATGAATTTTCCCGGAATGTACGGTTGAATTCTTATGAAAGACAGAATGCGAACCTGATTCTGGCGGAAGAGAGAAGAGCCGTGGATTAGACGGGAACGTAGGACAGGACTCCTGCATATGTATGTAAAAAAAGACATATGCAGGAGCTTTTATGGCTGTTTCGATTATGCTGGATGCAGGGCATGACGGTTGTAGATAGCGCAAGTAATGAAAACAACGAAAATACAAGGAGAAAGGCAACTGTTGTACCTATTAAAATAGAATATGTGTGAGAGGACAAGCCTTTCAGTAATGTAGACGTTCAGAAATGAGCGTCTATTTTTATACCCAAAATGAAAGGAGCATTAGATTTATGAAAAAGATGTTAAAACGATTGTGTACGGGCTTCTTAGCTCTTGCTACTGTCGTTACTACTTTACCAACTACACCCGTTCATGCGGAAAGCAAGCAATACTGGACGGAAAGTGCAGAGCGTGTCGGTATCGTTGAAAAAATAATGAATGACGGCTCGATTGGTTCTACCTTTAATGAGGGACATTTGACCGTTGAGGGCGAGGACGCTTACTGTATCGACATTAACACAGACTTTAAGAATGGTTACAAGACCAGAGCTGACGCAAGCACTCGTATGAGTGCCGACCAGATAAGCGACGTTGCCTTATCTATCGAATATGTAAAACAGTACACAGACAGCCACAGCGGAATAAGTAAAAATCACGCTTACCTTTTAAGACAGCTTGTTGTCTGGCAGAGATTGAGCGTACATCTTGGCTGGCAATGCGACAACGTGCGAGCTTCTTATGATGAAATTCCAAAAGCGACGCAGGACGAAGTGTACGCTGGTGCAAAAGCCTTTGTCAAAGAAAATAAAGGACGTTATGAATGTGGCGGTTATATCTACTCTGGCGAGGGGCAGGAATTGGGACAATTCTGGGCGAAACTGAATGTCGGAAATGCGAAACTGCAAAAGACTTCCAGTAATGCCAGCATTACAGACGGTAACGGGAATTACTCTATTGCTGGTGCAACCTACGGTGTCTTTTCTGATAAGGACTGCACGAAACAGCTTGCCACCCTTACGACTGATAAAAACGGAAATACCGATGTTGTAGAGGTAAAGTCTGGCACAGTCTATATCAAGGAATTATCTGCACCAGCAGGATATAAAGTAGATAAAACTGTATATTCCTTAAAGATTGAAGCTGGAAAGACAGCGACATTGAACGTATCTGATACGCCAAAAGTAACAGACACTTTGATTGAGCTTTTCAAGATTGATATGGAAACACAGAAAGACAATCCGCAGGGGAACGCTTCTCTAGCAGGTGCGGAATTTACATGGAAGTATTATGCAGGCTTCTACAACAAAGATAATCTTCCTGCCGAAGCTACTCGTACATGGGTTACAAAGACACTCGCTGAAACTGACAGCGACGGTACAATCCATTATGTTACAAAATTAGCGGACGCATACAAGGTGTCTGGCGACAGTTACTATATGCAGGACGGCAAGGCAGTTCTTCCTTTAGGAACACTAACCGTTGAGGAAACAAAAGCTCCAAACGGCTACTTGCTTGACGGTGCATATATGCAGGCTGGCGATAAGTCCGAACAGATTAAGGGCTTATATGTAACACAGATTACCGAGGACGGCGACCTTGGCGTATTGACTGGAAGTAACCAGTTTTCTGTATCAGACAAGGTTATCCGTGGCGGTGTTAAAATTCAGAAACGAGATTTAGAAACGGGCGATACAAAGCCACAAGGAAGTGCTACCTTGAAAGATACTGCCTTTGACATCATTTCCTTAAATGATAATGCAGTATTGGTTGAGGGCAAATTATACAAGAAAAATGAAGTTGTAAAAACAATCCATACGGATATTGAGGGTGTCGCTTCTACTTCCGCTGACCTTTTACCTTATGGAAAATTCCGTATCGTTGAGAGTGAAGCTCCAAATGGTTACTTGACAGACGGTGCGAAACCGATTGATTTTGCAATCACAGAAAATGGAAAAATCGTGGACTTAACCGACGAAGCCCACTCTATCTACAATCAGATTAAGCGTGGCGATATTGAGGGCGTGAAAATTGGTGCAGGCACACACAAGCGTCTTGCTGATGTTCCCTTTAGGATCACAAGCAAGACGACGGGAGAAAGTCATGTCGTGGTAACTGATGATAACGGGCAATTCTCCACTTCTGCTGACTGGGCTTCTCATAAGCACAATACCAACGCAGGCAAAACAAGCGAGGACGGCGTGTGGTTTGGAACTTCTGAACCAGATGACAGCAAAGGGGCATTGCCTTATGATACTTACATCATTGAGGAATTACGCTCTGACAGTAACAAAGGCTTTGAACTTATCCCACCTTTTGAAATCGTAGTATCAAAAAATAACCTTGTGATTGATTTAGGGACGCTGACTGATGAATACGAAAAAGAAATCTCTATCCATACCACAGCGACCAGCAAGGACGGCGAAAAGACAATCCTTGCTGGAAAAGAGGTTACGATTGTTGATACCGTCAAATTAGACGGACTTACAAAAGGCACAAAATATCAGCTCAAAGGCTGGCAGATGTTAAAGGAAGAAAACGCCGAGCTTATCATTGACGGAAAGCGTGTAGAAAATGACTATACCTTTATCGCTGATGAGGAAGAAATGAAAGTGGAAATTACCTATACATTCAATGCGTCTGCTTTAGGTGGCAAGAACCTTGTTACCTTTGAAGAATTGTATGATTTAAGCAATCCAGACGAACCCGTGAAAGTTGCGGAACACAAAGACATTGAGGACGACGGGCAGACGGTACTTATCACAGAGCGTATCATCAAGATACATACTACCGCTACCGATAAAGACGGAAATAAAGAACTTGAAGCTGGAAAAGAGGTAACAATCATTGATACCGTAACTTTAGAGGGCTTAGAAGTCGGCACACAGTACAAACTTGTGGGCTGGCAGATGTTGAAAGAAGAAAATGCAGAACTTCTTATCAATGGAAAGCGTGTGGAAAGTGATTATACTTTTACTGCTGACAGCGAAACTATGAAAGTGGAAGTTGCTTTTACGTTTGACGCTACTTCTCTTGACGGCAAACAGCTTGTAACTTTTGAAGAATTGTACGATTTAAGCAATCCAGACGAGCCGAAGAAAGTTACCGAGCATAAGGACATTGACGACGAGGGACAGACGATTACCTTTAAGGAAAAGCCAGAAGTCCCAGAAGAACCAGAGAAACCCGAAACACCACCGACACCAGAAAAGCCCAGCAGACCTAGCGACAATCCCAAAACGGGCGATAACACCAACCTTTACGGACTGCTTGCACTTCTTTTGACTTCAGGTGCTGGGCTGGCAGGTATCTTCTTCTACAAACGACGTAAAACGAAAAAATCATAAGGCGGTAACGGTATGAGAAAAGGAAAATCACGCTCTCCGCCGAAGCTGTCAAACGGCAGACTTCCGCTTATTCTGGCTTGTCTGCTACTTACCTGCAAGAACACGGATAGTCAAGGGTGCGTAAGCATTGATTTTACCCTTTACTATCGGTGGGATTGCTGGTACTTTCCGAACCGCCAGAATAAGAAATCACTATCAATTTATCAAAAATAGAAAGAAACGAGGTAAAACAATATGGAAATGAAATATGTCGTGCCAGATATGGCACAGTCTTTTGGAACTCTTGAATTTGCAGGAGAAAGCGAGCCAGTCTTTGAAAAAGATAAAAATAACCGCAGGGTCTTAACCAGACGAAGCTATAACCTTTATTCTGACGTACAGAAAGGCGAAAATGTTGTGGTGGAAATTCCCGTGCAGGCTGGCGAAAAGCATTTCAAGTATGAGCAGAAAGTAAAACTTGTTAATCCGAAGTTATATGGCAGAGGTTACGCAATCGGGGATATGGGACATACCGATTATGTGTTGCTTGCTGATGATATTGTAGCAGTTGAAGAAAAGTAAAGGAGTGAAGAATTTATGAGATTATCAAACGGTTTTGTCATTGACAAAGAGAAAACATTTGGAGAATTAAAATTTACAGCGGTGCGTGATGTGTTCTTGCAGAATGAGGACGGGACACCGAGTACCCAGCTTAAAAAGCGTATCTATGATTTGAAATGCAGTCTGCATGGTGGAATTATCCCCGTGTCTGTACCGCCAGAAGTACCGTTAAGGGAATTTCCGTACAATGCAGTTGTGGAACTTGTCAATCCCGTAGCCGATACGGTATCAAGAAAGACGTTTGGTGGTGCTGATGTGGACTGGTATGTAAAGGCAGAGGATATTGTCTTGAAGAACAAAGGCAACCAGAACGCAGGCAGTCCACAAAACCATACACCGCAGGGACAGCCGAAAAAACAAAATTAGAGATTAGATTTTTATTGTGAGGTAATTCGTTGAATGATATAATTAGGATAAATTGTGAGGTGCTTATCTATGAAAGTATTAGTTAGTTCATGTATCATGGGAAAAAACTGCAAATATAACGGTGGGAATAATCTCAATCCGAAAGTTGTAGAGTTTCTAAAAGACAAAGAGGTTATCGAGATTTGTCCAGAATTATTAGCGAATATGCCTACACCACGTCCTAGTGCGGAAATAGTAAATGGTATTGTCATGGATATAAATGGGAATATTGTTGATGAGGAATATCGTCATGCGGTACAGTTGGCTTTAAATGAAATAAGAAGTATGGAAATAGATTTAGTTATTCTGCAATCAAGAAGCCCTACTTGTGCAGTCAAGAATATTTATGACGGTAGTTTTACGGGGAAATTGATAAAAGGTCAAGGTCTATTTGCACAAGCGTTAATTGAGGCTGGATATAAAGTGTTGGACTCAGAAGATTTTTAATGAATGGTAATGAAAAAGCGGTTAGTCTTAGGATTGACCGCTTTTTTCATACCCAGAAAGGAGTGATTGATTTATGAGTAAGATTTGGAACAAAGGACACCGTATCAGAGCCAGCGACAAGCACCTTGTTTACCACTTTTCCATAGGGACGCTTCTGTTGGTGTTCGTGGCAGTTCTCCTGCTACTGAATAGCAAACAGCTCATGCGTACCGACTGGGAGCATTTCAGCTTGTTAGAAAACGGCTTGACGCTTTCCCCTTACAACTTCATAACCATACTGATAGCGACTGGTGTTTGTGCATTGGTCGCTTTTGGGTATTACCGCTTCTGTTACGACAGTTTCAAGAAGCTCCTGCACCGTCAAAAGCTGGCAAGAATGATACTGGAAAATAAGTGGTATGAAGCCGATACCGTACAAGACAGCGGTTTTTTTACTGACCTGCAAAGCAGATCAAGGGAAAAAATCGTCTGGTTTCCGAAGATTTATTATCAAATGGAAAAGGGACTGCTTCATATCCGCTGTGAAATCACATTAGGAAAATATCAAGACCAGCTTTTACGGTTAGAGGATAAGTTGGAAAGTGGCTTGTATTGCGAACTGACCGACAAGACCCTGCATGACGGTTATATCGAATATACCCTGCTTTATGATATGATAGCGAACCGCATTACCATTGATGAAGTACGGGCAGAAAACGGCTGTCTAAAGCTGATGAAAAATCTTGTCTGGGAATATGACGCACTCCCTCACGCTCTGATTGCTGGTGGGACTGGTGGCGGTAAAACCTATTTTCTGCTGACGCTCATTGAAGCCTTACTGCATACCAACGCTGTCCTTTACGTCTTAGACCCGAAAAATGCGGACTTAGCAGACTTAGGGACAGTTATGGGAAATGTGTACCACACCAAAGAAGAAATGATAGATTGTGTCAATGCCTTTTATGAGGGCATGGTACAGCGAAGTGAGGAAATGAAACAACACCAAAACTATAAGACGGGCGAAAACTACGCCTATCTGGGACTGCCACCCTGCTTTCTTATCTTTGATGAATATGTGGCATTTTTTGAAATGCTGGGGACGAAAGAAAGCGTGAGCTTACTTAGCCAGTTAAAGAAAATCGTCATGCTGGGACGGCAAGCAGGATATTTCCTTATCGTTGCCTGCCAGCGTCCAGACGCAAAGTATTTCTCGGACGGTATCAGAGATAACTTCAATTTCCGTGTGGGATTGGGGCGTATCAGCGAATTAGGTTACGGTATGCTGTTCGGTTCAGATGTGAAAAAGCAGTTTTTCCAGAAGCGTATCAAGGGGCGTGGCTACTGTGATGTAGGAACAAGCGTTATCAGCGAATTTTACACGCCTTTAGTCCCAAAAGGACATGATTTTTTGCAGACTATCGGCTCTCTTGCACAAGCAAGGCAGGACGGGACGGCGACGTGCGAAGCGAAAGGCGACGGCACGGACTAGCCGTTGCTGGTGTGGCGTTAGCCACGCCAGCAGGTAAAACCCCTCGGTATCTAACAGAGGGGTACGTTTGCAAATAGACAATAGACAAAAAACATAGGAAACATAAGGCTTCTGATATGGTTTTCTAGCAAAAATCAGTTGTGAAGTCGCCTTAAAAAACTTCACACTTTACAGATTGGGGGTATGGTTCTGAATGAAGAACAAGGGATAAAAGAATTACGGGAGAAACGGATTGCTTACGGTATCTCACAAGGCAGGCTGGCGGTGGCTTCTGGTATCACAAGGGAATATCTCAACAAGATAGAAAGCGGAAAAATGAAACCGTCAAAAGAACTTCTTAATACTCTGCATAAGGAACTGGCAAAGTTCAATCCAGAAGCACCGCTTACTATGCTGTTTGATTATGTGAAAATTCGTTTTCCCACGCTGGATATACAACACATCATCAAAGATATATTAAAACTGAATATCAATTATATGCTCCATGAAGATTACGGGCGTTACAGTTATACGGAGCATTATTCTTTAGGGGACATCTTTATCTATACGTCGGCTGACGAAGAAAAAGGTGTCCTTTTAGAATTAAAGGGGCGTGGTTGCAGGCAGTTTGAAAGTTACCTGCTGGCACAGCAAAGAAGCTGGTATGACTTTCTCATGGACGCATTGGTAGACGGTGGCGTGATGAAGCGTATCGACCTTGCTATCAACGACCATACGGGCATTTTGGATATTCCAGAGCTTGCGGAAAAATGCAGGAAACGGGAATATATCGGGAAGTCGAGAAGTTATAAATTTTATCAGTCGGGCGAGCTTATCAAGCACAGAGAGGACGACAGAGAATATATGGGGCGTACCCTTTATCTTGGTTCGCTGAAATCAGATGTGTATTTTTGTATCTATGAAAAGGACTATGAGCAGTACGTCAAGTTAGGGACACCACTTGATGAAGCCGACATTATCAACCGTTTTGAGATACGGCTTCGTAATGAACGAGCCTATTATGCAGTACGAGATTTGCTGACCTATTATGACGCAGAACAGACCGCCTTTTCTATCATCAACCAGTATGTGCGGTTTGTTGATGAAGAACCAGACAAGCGGAAAAATGACTGGAAACTCAACGATCGCTGGGCTTGGTTTATCGGCGATAACAGACAGAGCTTGAAGCTGACGACAAAGCCAGAGCCTTACACCTTAGACCGCACGCTTCGTTGGGTACAAAGGCAGGTAGCACCAACCTTGAAAATGCTGAAAAAGATTGATAAAGGAAACGGTACAGACTACATGGAAACAATCGAACAGCAGGCAAAACTCACAGAAAAGCATGAAATGATTATCAAACAGCAGACGACCCCTGCAAAAGATTTAGTAGAAAGTTAGGAGTGATAAAAAATGTGGGAATTAGTAAAAGACTTCCTGCTGGTATCTATGGGAATGGGTATCGGCGTAGTCTTGATGTGTATTATAAACGTCGGCAAAGAAGCTGACAGACACATGGAAGAAATCAAAGAAAACAAAGAAAGTGAGGACAATTAAATGAATTTCGGTCAAAATTTGTATCAATGGTTTTTATCAAACGCACAGAGCTTAGTGCTTATGGCGATTGTGGTTATCGGTATCTACTTAGGGTTCAAGCGTGAGTTTTCAAAACTTATCGGCTTTTTGGTAGTTGCCTTGATTGCTGTCGGCTTGGTGTTCAATGCTGGCGGTGTGAAAGATGTACTGTTAGAACTGTTCAATAAGATTATCGGTGCATAAAATTTTATTGTGGTGCTGATATGAGAATGATATAATTGGGATATGAAATATACAAATAAATCTGTTGAAAAATGAGGTGTCAAAATATGGCAAATGAATTACTGGAAAACTTGGATAGACTTCATACAACTGAACTTGGCGTTATTAGAATTAAAAAGAACTTATCTTTGAATGTAGAAAACGTGATTGAATGGTGCAAAGAAAAAATCAGTCTTTCTAATGCAGAAATTATAAGAAAAGGGAAAAACTGGTACATAACGATTGATAATTGTATCATTACAATAAATGCGTACAGTTATACCATTATCACTGCTCACAAAGTAAAATGATGAATTATTCTATAAGAGAATTAGACGCATTTTCAGTTATTGGGTAGGAAGTAGAGCTTACGAATTACCAAAAAAGGAATATTCAGATTAGTACGCAGTTTTGGAGAAAGTTTAACAGTAATTTGAATAAATCATATCTTTCACAATCGGGAAATTGGGTAAAATATGCTTTTATGGAACGGAGAAATGGAAAACTTTATTATTTCTGTTCTATACCAAAGCGAACTATTATTCCAGACAACTTTCTGTATAAAGAAATACCGTCTTATAAATATTTGGTCATGGAGCATATCGGTGCTATGGAAAAAATATATGAAACTTATGGAAAAATTTATCAGGAAATTATTCCTAATACACCATATACCCCTATAAAAAATATTATCCTGCACTTTGAAAAATATGATTACCGTTTCCATTGGAATAGAGATAATTCAGTTATTGAAATTTGGATACCTATTCAAGATTAAAAACAATTTTATATCCCTACACACAAAGCAGTTAGTCTTAGGATTGACTGCTTTTTTCATACCTAAATTTCAGATTGGAGTGATAAAATGAACGATATTTTTAAGGATATGCAGGCAAAAGTCGGCTGTGAATACATTTCCGACCTGCCCTCTTACAAGCGTAAAGTGTGGCATGAAATGAAACGGCTGAACCCTGCCGATTATGAAGAAAGACAGTTAGAAGATTTTTCAAAGTATGTGTTTGGTATGTCGTACCAGACCATAAAAGATGTGATGAAACAACAGAAAGGACGTGAGGAACAATGCAGGAAACAAGGGTGCTGGTGGAAACGAGAGGAACAACTGGCGAAGAAACAATATCATACTGGTTCGACCTGCCGATAGATGTTGCTGAGTTTGAAGAAAAGTTAGGTATCGGTGCAGAAAGTGGGGATTACCGCATTATCGAAAAGGTGTTGCCTTATGCTAATGAAGTCCACGAACATACCAGCGTGTACCAGCTCAATGAATTAGATTTTATGTACCGCCAGCTTTCAAGCGATATGCAGGAAGAATATGTATCACTACTTACGGTGTATGAAAATTTAGAAGCACTTTATATTTGCAGGAACGTGATTACGGTTTATCCCGACTGCAAAAGCATGATAGATGTTGCAAGGCAAAAGCTGATGAATGACCCGACATTCAAACATCTGTCCGAGGACTGTCAAGAATATTACTTTGACTTTGAAGCCTACGCTTCTCACTTGCAGGAACACGGGAAATTTTTAGTAACGGAACACGGTATTTTTGAACTGCCAGAGTAGGAAATGAGGTGGTGCTTATGATTGATGATATGGCGGTTTACATTGCTAATCTTGGCAAATACAATGAGGGCTATTTAGTTGGTGCTTGGTTCACATTTCCTATTGACGAGGAAGATGTGAAAGAAAAAATCGGCTTGAATGAACAGTATGAGGAATACGCAATCCATGATACCGATAACTTTCCCATTGCGATTGGCGAGTATGTTTCCATTGAAGAACTCAACGAGATGTATGAAATGATAGAGGAACTTCCCGACTATATCGTAGAATGTCTGGAAGAATTTATCAGTCACTACGGGACGCTGGAAGAAGTCGTGGAACACAAGGACGATATTTATTATTATCCCGACTGTGAAACCATGACAGACGTTGCCTACTACTACATAGACGAATTGCAGGCACTTGGGGATATTCCACCCAGCTTGCAGAACTACATTGACTATGAAGCCTACGGGCGAGATTTGGATATGGGCGGTTGCTTTATTGAAACAAGCCGAGGTATGTGCGAGATACCATATTAACGCTGGAAGATCAGCGACAAGCATTGTTGCTACTGACAGCGTATTTCTCTTTAAGGGACAGTCTGAAAATGGCTGTCCTTTTCTATTTAGAAACTTACGAAAGGAGCTGAAAGAACTTGAAAAAGATTAAATCTTACACGGGTATCTGGAACGTGGAAAAAGTCTTATATGCAATCAATGACTTTAACTTGCCCTTTCCCGTTACTTTTACACAGATTACATGGTTTGTGATTACGGAATTTATCATCATTCTGTTTGGGGATATTCCCCCACTTTCCATGATTGAGGGAGCATTTCTCAAATACTTCGGTATTCCCGTTGCTCTCACTTGGTTTATGTCGCAGAAAACCTTTGACGGAAAGAAGCCGTACAGCTTTTTGAAATCACAGATAACCTATGCCCTGCGACCAAAAATCACTTATGCAGGAAAAGCCGTAAAACTGCATAAGCAGATACTCAATGAAACAATCACGGCAGTAAGGAGTGTGAACTATGTTCCCGATAAAATATATTGACAATAACCTTGTCTGGAACAAGGACAATGAGGTATTCGCCTACTATGAGCTGATACCGTACAACTATTCTTTCTTATCCGCAGAGCAGAAATTTATCGTGCATGACAG
The DNA here is from genome assembly GCF_005844125.1 of Pseudoflavonifractor sp. BSD2780061688st1 E11. Taxonomy (NCBI): domain Bacteria; kingdom Bacillati; phylum Bacillota; class Clostridia; order Eubacteriales; family Oscillospiraceae; genus Pseudoflavonifractor; species Pseudoflavonifractor sp. BSD2780061688st1 E11. Next base: position 10,417 of record NZ_SPHM01000038.1, on the reverse strand, counting down.
CTTTCGACAACTAATCGCACAGTCCCGTGAGGGTAAAATTCATGCCTTGCAGATTGCCACAGAAAGTTCAATCCGAAGTATGCAGGAGCAGTCAAAGAAGCTGGTAACTGGAAAATTAAAGGAAGTTGCCTATCAGAAGATAGACGAACAGACCGAAGCGTTAGTATCTATGATTGGGGACAATCAAGTGGACTACCGCTTTTTTCTTGGCTTTAAGCTCATGGTTACAGAAGAACAGCTCAATCTGAAGAATATCAAAAAATCGGCATGGCTGACGTTCACAGAATTTCTCCATGAAGTGAACCATACGCTGATGAATGATTTTGTTTCCATGCCGAATGATGAAATCAACCGTTACATGAAAATGGAAAAGTTACTGGAAAATAAAATCTCCCGTCGCTTTAAGGTGCGTCGCTTGGAAATCAATGATTTTGGGTATCTCATGGAACATCTTTACGGCAGGGACGGTATCGCCTATGAAGATTATGAGTACCAGCTACCAAAGAAGAAATTGCAGAAAGAAACGCTGATAAAATACTACGACCTTATCCGTCCGACAAGGTGTGTGATTGAGGAAAGCCAGCGGTATTTACGATTGGAACATGAGGACAAGGAAAGCTATGTGTCCTACTTTACTGTCAATGCGATTGTCGGGGAGCTTGATTTTCCGTCGTCTGAAATCTTCTATTTCCAGCAACAGCAATTCACATTCCCCGTTGATACTTCTATGAATGTAGAAATCGTGGAGAACCGAAAGGCTCTTACCACAGTAAGAAATAAGAAAAAGGAATTGAAAGACCTTGACAATCACGCTTATCAAGCAGGAAGTGAAACCAGCTCAAATGTGGTGGACGCATTAGACAGCGTGGACGAGCTGGAAACGGACTTAGACCAGAGCAAAGAAAGTATGTATAAGTTAAGCTACGTGATACGGGTGTCTGCACCCGATCTTGACGAGCTGAAACGCCGTTGTGATGAAGTCAAGGACTTTTACGACGACCTCAATGTAAAGCTGGTGCGTCCTGCTGGGGATATGCTGGGGCTTCATTCTGAATTTCTTCCTGCCAGCAAGCGATATATCAATGACTATGTGCAGTATGTAAAATCAGACTTCTTAGCTGGGCTTGGTTTTGGTGCGACACAGCAGTTAGGGGAAACTACGGGTATTTATATGGGATATTCCGTTGATACGGGAAGAAATGTGTACCTGCAACCGTCGTTAGCTTCGCAAGGCGTAAAAGGCACAGTTACAAATGCCCTTGCTTCTGCTTTTGTCGGTTCGCTTGGCGGTGGTAAATCGTTCTGCAACAATCTTCTGGTGTATTATTCGGTTCTCTTTGGGGGACAAGCGGTTATCTTAGACCCAAAATCAGAGCGTGGCAACTGGAAAGAAACACTCCCAGAAATCGCCCATGAAATCAATATCGTAAACTTAACCAGCGATAAAGACAATGCAGGACTTCTTGACCCATTCGTGATTATGAAGAATGTAAAAGACGCTGAAAGTCTGGCAATCGACATCTTGACATTCCTTACTGGTATTTCCTCTAGGGACGGCGAAAAATTCCCCGTGTTACGAAAAGCGGTACGTTCTGTTACCCAGAGCGACAGTCGGGGCTTGCTCCATGTGATAGACGAGCTTCGCCGTGAAGATACGCCCATATCAAGAAATATCGCAGACCATATCGACAGCTTCACGGACTACGACTTTGCACATCTGCTGTTTTCAGACGGTACGGTGGAAAATGCTATCAGTCTGGATAACCAGCTCAATATCATTCAAGTAGCGGACTTAGTATTGCCAGATAAAGATACCACTTTTGAGGAATACACGACCATTGAATTATTGTCGGTGTCTATGCTAATTGTGATTAGTACCTTTGCCCTTGATTTTATCCATTCGGACAGAAGCATTTTTAAGATTGTCGATTTAGACGAAGCGTGGGCGTTCTTAAACGTGGCACAAGGCGAAACCTTATCAAATAAGCTGGTTCGTGCTGGACGAGCTATGCAGGCAGGCGTTTATTTTGTTACCCAGTCTGCCTATGATGTTTCAAAGGAAAGTCTGAAAAACAATATCGGTTTGAAATTTGCCTTTCGTTCTACTGACATCAACGAGATAAAGCAGACCTTAGAATTTTTCGGTATCGACAAGGACGACGAAAATAACCAGAAACGCTTGCGTGATTTGGAGAACGGACAATGTTTATTGCAGGACTTATACGGACGTGTCGGTGTGGTGCAGATACACCCAGTCTTTGAAGAACTGCTACACGCCTTTGATACCAGACCGCCCGTACAGAGAAATGAGGTGGAGTGATGAAAGAAAGGATAAAAGGTGTGTTCACAAAAAAGAAGATTTTCCACTTTCTCAAAATGGCTCTGTTCGTGGTGGCACTCTCCCTTATCCTGCTTTCACTTCTGGGGACGGTAGCTCATGCGACAGGGCTTGTGGACGATACCATAAACGCAGAAAATCTATACTCAAAATATCCCCTTTCCAACTACCAGCTTGATTTTTATGTGGATAATAGCTGGTCGTGGCTTCCGTGGAACTGGCTGGACGGGATTGGAAAATCGGTGCAGTACGGGCTTTACTGCATTACCAACTTTGTCTGGACGATAAGCCTTTATTTAAGCAATGCCACGGGCTATGTGGTGCAGGAAGCCTACAAACTTGATTTTATTAACGATATGGCAGACAGTATCGGAAAGAGCATACAGACCCTTGCAGGCGTAACACAGAACGGCTTTTCTTCTACGGGCTTTTATGTCGGTTTCCTGCTTCTCATTATCTTAGTGGTGGGACTTTATGTAGCCTATACGGGACTTATTAAACGGGAAACAAGCAAGGCACTTCACGCTGTTATCAACTTTGTGGTGGTGTTCGTGCTGTCCGCTTCGTTTATTGCCTACGCTCCCGATTACATCAAAAAGATAAATGAATTTTCATCAGACATTAGTACCGCTTCACTTGATTTGGGAACAAAAATCATGCTCCCCAACTCTGACAGCGAGGGCAAGGACAGCGTAGATTTGATACGGGACAGCTTATTCTCTATTCAAGTGGAACAGCCGTGGCTCTTGCTTCAATTTGGCAACAGCAACGCAGAGGAAATCGGGACAGACCGTGTGGAAGCTCTCGTATCGGCAAGTCCAGAGGACGAGGACGGAAAGACCAGAGAGGAAGTTGTAAAAACAGAAATCGAGGACAACGACAACAACAATCTGACGATACCGCAGGTCGTAAACCGTTTAGGCATGGTATTTTTCCTATTGTTCTTCAATTTAGGGATAACAATATTTGTATTCTTGCTTACGGGCATGATGTTGTTCAGCCAGATACTTTTTATTATCTTTGCTATGTTCCTGCCTATCAGTTTTCTACTTTCCATGATACCGAGCTATGAAAGCATGGCAAAGCAGGCAATCGTGAGGGTGTTTAATACCATAATGACACGGGCAGGAATAACGCTCATTGTAACGGTGGCGTTCAGCATTTCCAGTATGTTTTATAACATTTCCACAGACTATCCATTCTTTATGGTGGCGTTCTTACAGATAGTATGTTTTGCTGGTATCTATATGAAGCTGGGCGACTTAATGAGTATGTTCTCACTTAATGCTGGCGACAGTCAGAGCATGGGACGCAGGATTTTCCGCAGACCATATCTGTTTATGCGACATAGGGCTAGGCGTATGGAACACCGTATTGCAAGGGCGGTAAGTGCTGGCGGTATTTCGGGCGGTGTCGCTGGTGCGGTGGCTGGAAGTGCCGTTGTTGGCAAACGGGCAGAAAGAAAAAATACCGCTTCTAAAGAAAATCGGGGCAATACCACTTCCAGCATGGGACAACGTGTAGGCTCAAAGGTGGGTGCTGTCTTAGATACGAAAAATAAAGTGAAAGACAAGGCAAATGCTGTCAAAGAAAACATCAAGGATATGCCGACACAGACCGCTTATGCGGTGTATTCCGCAAAGGAAAAGGCAAAGTCCAGCGTATCAGATTTCAAGCGTGGCATGGTGCAGGAACAGCAGTCCAGACAGACGGGACGATTGGAAAAGCAGGAGCAACGCAGGCAGAATATTGCTGACAAGCGTATGGAGCTTCAAAAAGCACAAGAAGTAAGGCAGGCACAGCGAAAGGCTGACGGATCAGCGACAACGGGAGCTACCCGTCCCCATGAGCGACCAGCCACAGCTTCAACCATTCCAAAGCCGAGTGTGGAAAAAATGCAGGAAGTCAAACGCCCTGCCACAGCGACCACTTCAAAAGCAAGTGAGCCAGTCAAGACAACTGTTATGAAAGAACGTCCGTTATCTTCTGGTGCTTCTGATAAGAAAGTAACCCAGCCTGCACAGCAAGTACATAGGCAGAATGTAGAAAAAGTGGTATCGCAGGAAACACGACAGAATTACACGAAAGACCGCAGGACAAAGGTTCAGCAGACGCAGAGCGTCCAGAAGAACCAGCAGACCACAGAGAAAAACCGTAACCTTGTAACGAAGAAAGGACAGAAGAAAAAATGAAACTGAAACATATCGCCCTCATTAGCAGTCTGTTTCCTATCCTCTTTTCGCTGGTGCTTTTCTTTGGTGTCCTCATTAGTGCGGACAGCGATGACGAGAACAGCAACTTTTCTTCTGGCATTACGGGTATGAACCTATCCGCAGAAGTTTTGAAACATCAGCCTATGGTGGAAAAATATGCTAGAGAAAACGGTATCTCCGAGTATGTCAATGTACTGCTTGCTATCATTCAAGTAGAAAGTGGCGGTACAGCGGAAGATGTTATGCAGAGTTCGGAAAGTCTTGGTTTACCGCCCAACTCTTTAGATACGGAAAGCTCAATCAAGCAGGGGTGTAAATATTTTGCGTCCCTGCTTTCTTCCTGCAAAAATCAAGGTATCGACGATTTGAATGTAGCGATACAGTCCTATAACTATGGCGGTGGCTATGTAGGATATGTGGCAGGAAACGGAAAGAAACATACCTTTAACCTTGCAGAGAGCTTCGCCCGTGAGAAATCGGGTGGAAAGAAAGTAACCTACACCAACCCGATAGCCGTTGCGAAAAACGGGGGCTGGCGTTATCAGTATGGCAATCAATTTTACGTCGAATTAGTCAATCAGTATTTAACTGTTCCGCAGGTATCGGGAGAGCTGGCACAAAAGGTAATGAATGAAGCATTGAAGTATCAAGGCTGGAAGTATGTGTATGGCGGTAGCAATCCTAACACTTCTTTTGACTGTTCGGGGTTGACGCAATGGTGCTATGGAAAAGCTGGTATCTCCTTACCGAGAACGGCACAAGCCCAGTATGACGCTACCCAACATCTGCCACTCTCGCAGGCAAAGGCTGGGGACTTGGTATTTTTCCATTCTACTTATAACGCTGGAAGTTATGTAACACACGTCGGTATTCTTGTTTCGCCTACACAGATGTACCATGCAGGCGACCCGATAGGATATGCAGAGCTAAATAATAGTTACTGGCAACAGCACTTAATCGGTGCAGGACGAGTAAAACAATAGAAAGGACTTGAAAAATATGTTTAAGAAAAATAAGAAACAGACAGAAACTATCAAAGAACCAAAAGAAAAAAAGGTGCGTACTGTCAAGGTAGGCACACATAAGAAAACCGTGATTGCGTTGTGGGTGGTGCTTATTGCAAGCGTGAGCTTTGGGGTGTATAAGAATTTTACGGCTATCGACCAGCACACCACCCATGAAAAAGAAATCATTGAGCTTCGCTTGCAAGACACCAACGGGATTGAGAATTTCGTGAAGAACTTCGCAAAGTCCTACTACACATGGAATAACAGCAAAGAAGCGATTGAAGCAAGGACGCAGGCAATCAGCGGTTATCTGACAAAGGAATTGCTGGACTTGAATGTTGATACCATTAGAACCGATATTCCGACCAGCTCCACAGTTACAGAGGTGATTGTATGGAGTATTAAACAGTCTGGAACGGACACTTTTTCTGCTACCTACGAAGTAGATCAGCAGATAAAAGACGGAGAACAGACAAGCAATGTGAAAGCAACCTATACGGTAAAAGTCCATGTGGACGCTGACGGGGATATGGTAATCGTTCAGAACCCTACCCTTGCACCAGTAATCGAAAAGTCGTACTATGAGCCAAAGACACCAGAAGCAGACGCAAGTGTGGACGCTGATACTGTCAAGGACGCTACCGCATTTTTGGAAACATTCTTTAAGCTATACCCAACAGCCACAGAAAAAGAGCTTGCTTACTATGTATCTGGAAACGTGCTTGAACCTATCGGCAAGGACTACCTTTATTCCGAATTGGTAAACCCAGTATTTACAAGGGACGGGGACAATGTGAAAGTCAAGGTTGCTGTGAAATTTCTCGATAATCAGACAAAGGCAACGCAGGTATCACAATATGAGCTTGTGTTACATAAGGATAGTAACTGGAAAATTGTGGAGAATGCTCGTTAAATTAAACCACATTGACAAATAGGTAACTTGTTGCTATAATTTTCAATAGGTAATAAGTTACCTATTGAAAGGTGGTTAAATACTATGAATGTAAATGATTTCATTTTAAAATTCTCCGATACATCTGAACATCAAGAACAAGCAATTTTCAGTAGTTTATTTATTATAGGTAATAGATTACAAACCCTATTTGATAATCATATTACCGAAATATCATTGAAACAGTTTATGTTACTCTCTATTATAAGAAATTCTAAAGACCAGCTTACATTTACACAGCTTGGAAAACTACTAGGGTGTACTAGACAAAATATAAAAAAATTAGCGTGCGTATTAGAACAAAAAGGGTTCATAGAAATTATAAAAAGCCCTTATGACGCAAGAGCTTTAAGTGCAAAAGCAACAAAAAAAACTGATGAATATTGGAAAAAGGAGTTTACAAAATATCAGCATGAATTGACATATCTTTTTGAAATTTATTCAAAGGACGAAATTACAACATTATTTCAGCTTTTAATGAAATTGTATTCTGGTATTGATAACCTAGAGGAGAAAATTGCTGATGAAAATGCTATTGAAAAGGGGGCTGATAATCAATGAAATCTGTAATTATATTTGGAAGTCAATATGGAAGTGCAAAACAATATGCAGAAGCAATGTCTAAAAAGTTAAATATAGATTGTTTTGATTATAGAAAAATGAAATCAGATAAAAAGTATGATGTAATCTTATATGTTGGCTCTTTATATGCAGGGGGTGTATTAGGATTAGCTAAAACTTTAAAAAGATATTCTGCGAATGATTTGAAGAAAATTTTGATTATCACGGTCGGTATCGCAGACCCTAACGATATAGAGAATGTTGAAAATATCAAGAATAGTATTTACAAACAACTTCCTAGACACCTTAATAATAACATTGAATTATTTCATGTAAGAGGAAGCCTAGATTATTCAAAATTAAATTTAAAACACAAAACTATGATGAAACTTTTATATCATTTTTCAAAAAAATTACCGATTGAAGAACAAAGTGAAGAAACAAAGACGTTTATTGCTACTTACAATCAAACGGTAGATTTTGTGGATTTTAATTCTTTAGAATGTGTTATTGAAAGATATTTACAGCTTATAAAGGAGAATAACTTATGATAGGACTTAAAAAACGAGATATTAAAAAAGCCTTAAAAGCTGGTGCAAAGGCGGGCGGTATGTCATTGGCTGATGTACGGGCTGATATAGAAGCTACTATTGATGAAGCTATGAACAGTATAGACCCAGAAGTGCAGGCAAATTTCAAAAAATATTTTGGAAACAAACGCCCTACACCAGAGGAATATATTTATATCATTACGAAAAAGACAAAAGTTTAGAGTTGTGAACTTTTTTAGGGGTGTTTTATGAAAGTTATAAATAAAATCTTTTGGGATACAGATAACATAAGCATGATTACAAATCATTTAGACGCTGATACACATAGTCATTTGATGTTGCAGTTATTTGTTGGCATTGATGATTATGTGAAAATAATTATCAATGATATACGGATTAAATGTGATGTTATAGTTGTAAATAAAAATGTTGCACATTCTTTTTCGGCAAAGGGGAAATTGTATTTTTCTTCGATTATTGACCCAACATCTGTGTATGGAAAAAAACTTATTGATAAAATGGGAAAAAGAGATTTTTTGATTTATGACCAAATAGATACATACGAATTGAGCAGGCAAGTTAAGAGATTATTATATAGTACAAATGTTGAACAATATAAACATTTTTACAAATATCTATTAAATTGTTTAGAACTATCCATGTATAAACACACGTATGATGAAAGAATATCTAGCATTTTCCAGATTTTAGACACTTGTAAGTGCACCGACCATAGTATCAAATATTTAGCAGATAATGTATTTTTATCTTCCAGCAGATTATCACATTTATTTAAAGAACAAACTGGGATACCTTTAAAGTCCTATATTATATTACATCAAATGGAACGGGCTTTTGATGAATTATTCGCTGGTAAAAATATCACGGAGGCTTCAATGATAGCTGGCTTTGATAGCCCGTCCCATTTTGCAAGTACAGTAAAAAAAATGATGGGTATGACCGTTTCATTATCGTTAAAAGATAGCGAATTTTTGAAAGTTTACTAATGAAATTTAAAATATAATAAAGCCATGAAGAAAGGAGCTTTATTATGGAAGAATATTTGAAAGAAACGAAAATGTTAAATTTTAATTCTGCTAAGATTAGTGATTTAGTTAGGGAAAAAGGCTGGCTGGAATTAGACGAATTTCATAAAATAAAAAACATTTATGAGTTTGTTCAAAATGATATTTTATTTGGATATAACTCTACGGATATATTGAGTGCGGTTGAAGTTTTACAAGATGGTTTCGGACAATGTAATACTAAAGCAACACTTTTAATGGCACTATTACGTTCAGTTAATATACCGTGCAGATTACACGCCTTTAATGTATCAAAAGATTTTCAAAAGGGAGCACTTCCCCAAATTATTTATTTGTTAGCACCTAAATATATTTTGCATACATGGGTAGAAGTTTTCTTTAATGATAAGTGGATTGCTTTAGAAGGAGTAATAATCGATAAAAACTATTTATACACAGTACAACAAAAATATACTGAATATAAAGGTATATTCAAAAAATTTGCTATTGCAACCAAAGACGTGGAAACAGTTAATATTGATTGGACGGGAAACGATGTTTTTATTCAGAAAGAAGCTGTTGTTGATGATTATGGTATATTTTCTTCTCCCGATATACTTTTTTCTAAGCATACGCAGAATATGTCAAAAATTAAATTGTACCTTTACTCGCATATAGGAACGAAAATGATGACAAAAAGAGTATTCAAAATAAGAAATTCAAAGAAATAAAGAGGTGGTGTTGTGGAAAAACAGTCATGGGTACTATGTCCTGTTTGTAGTAACAAAACACGAACAAGAATACGGAAAGATACAGAACTAATAAATTTCCCATTGTATTGTCCGAAGTGCAAAGCTGAAACTTTAATCAATATAAAGTATGGAAAAGTAACTGTTATCAAAGAGCCAGACGCTAAGACGCAGAGCCGATAATTTGTAGGGTATTGTAACTTATAGATTGTCGGCTCTTATTTGTTACCTGCGGAGCAGATCAGCAAATAAGAGTGTCGAAGCTATGAAAAAAGAAAGCAAGAAGCGAATTACTTCTTGCTCTCCCTGCTGTTCAAGATACCGTCAATCGTACCTTGAATGATTTTTAATTCGTTATCACTCAATAAATCAAGAGAGGTTTCTATCTGACGGCGAGCTGTACTTTTTGTTACTTTTTTCGCTGGATAGAAATATTCATCAACTGATATATTGAACATGGTAACCAAATCATGGAATAACTGAAAACTTGGGTGCGACCCAGTATTTTCAATATCTGCGATATGACGTTCCCCATAGAATACCTTATCGCCTAAATCATTACGAGAAAGTCCCGCTCTTTCACGGGCTTCTCTGATTGCCAGCCCTAGCGGTCTGAAATCAAAAGTATGTGTTTCTTTTGTTTTTCTCATTTTTAAATCACCTAGCATGAGTTTATACTTCATGTTATAAATTTAGAATGTGTTAAAATTGCATATAGTATGCAGTGATAATTCAAAAGCTGTTATCGTGTGCGGTAAATAAAAAAAACCGTTCCTAGATAATATACTTTTGTGCGCCTTGAGAAATAACGGGACGGTTTTGGATATAACCAGAACTGTCCTTTTTCTTATAAGTACAAGGTATGGCTCTGGTTAAAGGGGGCTTATACCATGATTGCATACGGAAGAACGTTCTGTCGTTCTCAACTGGATAAATATTTTACCCTAGTGTACTGACCTGCTGATTTTTAGCAATACTGCCACCTCATTAAGAGGCAGTAGTAAATGTGGGATACAGCGAA
>NZ_SPHM01000037.1:0-30033 GCF_005844125.1 Pseudoflavonifractor sp. BSD2780061688st1 E11 | reverse complement strand
GGAAGTAGGGATTTTCTCTGCTTCCCTTTTTATTTAGGAAAAATTCCTATTTTTGCCAATAATAATTATACACTAACATCTCACCTTTTCATTATTTTACATGCCCTTAACTTACTGAAAAAAGGCACCCTTTCGGATGCCTACATCTGTCTCTTCTTCGGTTCCACCGCCTCATCCCGGACATTATGTCCCTGATTCTGATTTTCCGGCTTCACCTTCTGCGTGATACTGTTGAACTGATTCAGATTTTTCTGTCTTTCCTGTTGTTCTTTCTGCTTTTTACTCATACAACCACCTCGGAGATAGTATGTGCAGGTTTGGGAAATCGATGCTTTTCATTCAAATCTTTATAATATTTTAATACCAGTTCCACCAATTCTGTCCCGTTAATGCCTCGAATTATTATAAACCATATCCTTGTAACTATCTACTCAGTTTTATCAATGATTTCCTTTTTCTTTACTATGCTTTGAATATTTTTAATACTTGCCAAATATTCCTCTTCAACTGGCGACAGATTCTGTACCTGGTATTTCCTATACTCTTTTGTTGCCTTCTCGATTGCCTGCTTCTTTAATAATATATCTTTCTCTCCAATCATATCAGAATCATCTGCAGCTCTACTGTTTCCCTCTCTCAATAATGCCACATTTCTACTTTACCTGAGCAATATATAAGCTACTACCCTTCAGGCCAATATGCTCCGTATAAGGATCCATGCAGCAAAAAACTGCAACAATATCAATTTCTTTTAAGGTTCTCTTTGAATCTTTATAAGCCCGCAGCATCCGATTTCCGACATTTTTCTGAATCCCAGTGATTCATAAAACGCAAGTGTAGATGGCATTTCATCCGTCGTTAATTCAATCTGCCGGACTTTATCAAAACGTTCCAGGACACTTTGCACCAGCAGTGTCCCGATTCCTTTTCTCTGGTATTCTGGATTTACTAAAATATCCTGTATAAAGATAATTGTATAGCCATCACCGACTACACGCACAATTCCTACTATCTGACCGCCTTCATATGCTGCCAGACATAACAATGAGTTTTCAAACCCATTTTTTAATGTATCCGGCCGATCCGTATATGCAGTCCATCCAACACTGGAATATAATGCCAGAATTTCCTCTTCGTCATAGATTGAATACTCTTTAATTTCTATCATAACTTTCTCCTGTTTATTACTGTTTCCGTCCCAAAACCACAATGTTTTCTATATGCTCCGTATGTGGAAATAAATCCACCGGCTGAATCATCCGGACTCCCCATCCTTTTTTCTTCAGGATCTCCAGATCCCGCTTCTGGGTTTCCGGATTGCAGGAAATGTAGACGAGCTTTTCCGGGCTCATACGGCTGACAGCATCCAGAAATTCCGGTGTGCTGCCCGCCCGCGGCGGATCCATAAATACGACATCTACCTTTTCACCTCTTGCCGCCATCTTCTGAATAGCCTTGGTTGCATCTTCGTTCAGAAAACGGGCATTCTGAATTCCGTTGTCTTTTGCATTCTGAATAGCGCATCTGACGGCACTTCCGTTTTTCTCGACTCCCAGGACATGCTTTGCGTGAGGAGCCGCCGCAAGTCCGATGGTCCCGACTCCGCAGTAGGCGTCCAGAACAGTCCGGGTACCGTCAAGCCCGGCCGCCTCGATAGCTGTCCGGTACAGGATTTCCGTCTGAACCGGATTGATCTGGTAAAAGCTGGATGCAGCAATCCGGAAACGGATTCCGCACAATTCATCGACAATATACCCTTTTCCATACAGAATCTTCTCGGAAAATCCAAGAACTGCACTGGTGGATCTTGCATTGATATTCTGGACAATGGTCGTGACGTTCGGGCAGAGTTCCCGTACCTTTTTGACAAAGGCCTTTGCACCCGGAAGAATCGGGGAAGCTGTAATAAGTACCACCAGCACTTCATCTGTCAGAAGGCTGTGGCGAACGAGTACATGGCGGATCAGTCCTGTCTTTCTGTCCTCATCGTACGGCTTGTATTTACAGAGTCTTGCCGCTTTCCGTACTGCGCGCACGGCCCCATCCAGTGCCGGATGATGCAGAAGGCATGTCTTGACCGGAATCACATAGTGGCTTCCGCGGGCATAAATTCCGCTGATCAACTGTCGCCCCGGCCCCTCCGCGAAGGTAGAAATCGCTTTATTCCGATAATGCCATGGATTCTCCATCCCGATCACCGGGCGCACCTTGCCGAAATTTCCCATCAGCTTTTTCATCGCTTTCTGTTTTTTCCGTAGCTGCTCCTCATAGGGCAGCGAAAGAAGCGGGCAGCCTCCGCACCCTTTCTGCTGCAGACTGCATGTGTATTCCTGTCTTTCCATGTCTTACCTCTCATCATTTTATCTATTTCTGTTTCCCATTCTATCATAAAACCGCCTGTAAAACAGCAAAAAGCTGAGGCTGGTTGATCTATCTGCAGAAATTTTCTGCAAAACAATCCGCCGCCTCAGCTTTTTCTTTTTTAATCATTTACCGTTGATATTCGCGCTTGCCATTTATATAGAGGGTCTCCACTTTGACCTGGTCAATCTCCTCCGTCGGAACTGCAAACAGATTCCGGTCTAACACCGCAAAGTGCGCCTTATATCCTTCTTTTAACTGCCCGATTTTCTGGAATCCTGCTGCCTTTGCGGATTCTCTTGTATACAGTTTCACTGCCGTCTCGATATCCACCCTCTGGTCCTGCCCGCAGTCGGTATCGTCATAGGCCCGCCGTGTCACCGCTGCTTTCAGGCACGGGAACGGGTCGGACGGTACTGCCCAGGATGTGGCCGGAGCATCTGTGGAAAAACAGAGCTGCACTCCCTGATCCAGCATGGTCCGGACCGGATAACACGTTTTCATCCACGCTTCTCCCAGATTGGTGAGATAGCTTTCGATCTCCGCGTACATAAAAATCGGCTGTGTCACAAAGAACATTCCTTTTTCCGCCGCCTTTCGGATACTGTCTGCCGCCGGGTCTGTGATGTGCTCCACCCGTACATACGGAGTGTCGTCTTCCATCCAGTTCTCTTCCCGGTATGCCCGGTCTACAACACGGCTGATGGCGCTTCCTCCCATCGCGTGCATGGAAAGCTGGCAATGATGCTTCTTACAGAAAGCAACGGCCGATTCCATCAATGAATCCGAACAGGTAGAAATTCCATATTCATCCGTTGTCCCAAGATACGGCTTATCCATCCAGGCCGTTCTTCCTGAGACGCTTCCATCTCCAATCAGCTTAAGTCCCGCCGCAAAAATCTGGCTGCTTTTATCCCGATGTATTTCCGGAATGATAAAATCCGGATCGTCCGCAAAATAATCCCACATATAGTAAATTGCCGTCTCCTGGCAGTATCCTCGCCTGGCTGCTTCCTGATACAGCGGAAAATTGTCGCCATTATCCAGATTTCCCATATCACAGACCGCCACAATTCCCTGAGATTTCAGGAGATTTCCAAGATCCACCAGATTCTGCACCTTATCATCGTGGCTCTCTTTCGGTATGAACGGAAGCACCAGATTTCTTGCATTTTCTTTTAAAACACCGGTCGGCTCGCCGGATGCATCCCGCTCGATCTCGCCGCCCTCCGGATCCGGCGTATCCCTTGTAATGCCGGCAATCTCCAGAGCTTTGCTGTTCACGCAGCGGATATGTCCGCATGTTCTTGTGATGGAAACCGGAGAATCGCTGCATCCCTGATCCAGATCATAACGGTTCAACGAACGTTTCTCCTCAAACTTGCCTTCATCGTATCCCCATCCTTCAATCCATTCACCCGGCTGCTGCGTCTCCCGCACCTGACGGATCTTCTCCTTTAATTCCTCAATCGAATGGACTTCCGGCGGAAGGGCGGAAATCTTCTTGCTGAAATCTGCCAGCATCACCGGATGCATATGCGCGTCCACAAAACCAGGAACGACACAAGCCCCTTTCAGATCCACATGCTCATAATCCCCGTCCGGAATATTCTCCTTCTTTCCAATCCATTGGATCATTCCGTTCGAGACAAGTATGGCATCTGCATAAAGGTTTGTGTCGTCCGATGTAAAAATAATTCCGTTTTCAAATAAACAGTCTTTCAAATCTGCCGCCTCCTTACTCTGATTTATTCAGTATAATCCTTCCCTGCTTCCCTTGCAAGAAGGAAGGAGGCGGTTTCCCCTTTTATTCATAATCAGATTTTCATTTGCCGGTTATCATCAGGCTTTATGCCGCGGAGGTTCCTCTTCTCCTCCCGCCTTTACAGGCCGCCTCATATTCCCGAAGCTTCTGCTCCGCCTCCGGACTTAAGGACGTCGGAACCTGGATCTGTACCGTCACATACTGATCACCGTGTACGGACGGCTGGTTCATGAAAGCAACACCTTTTCCTTTCAGCCGGATCCTGGAACCGGACTGGGTTCCCTTCCGGATTTTGCAGAGCACACGCCCTGTCAGGGTCTCCACCATAACTTCTCCGCCGAAAACTGCTGTGGTAAACGGCACCTGAACCGTTGTATAAATATCGGATCCCTTCCGTTCAAATCCCGGACGTGTTCCTACATGAACCTTCATAAACAGATCTCCCGGCTGGCCGCCGCCCGTTCCCGGCGCTCCCTTGCCACGAAGCCGGATGCTCTTGCCGTCCTCCATTCCTTCCGGAATGTGTACCTGCAGCGTCTGAATGGAACCGTCCTCTTTCTGAAGCCGGATCATCTTATCGCATCCAAATGCGGCTTCATCAAAGCTGACCGAAATCTCTGTATGGATATCCTGTCCTCTGCTCTGATAGGAACGGCCTCCAAATCCCTGGCTGTGGAAGCCACTGAATCCGCTATTACTTCTGCTGCCGCTTCCGCCGAACATACCTCCAAAGATATCTCCGAAAAGATCATCCATATTTCCGCCTTCGAAATGGAACTCCCGGTAGCCGCCGTTCTGACCGCCGAAACCTCCAAAACCACTGAAGCCCTGCCCGGCTCCCTGCGCGTTCTGATCAAATGCTGCATGGCCGAACTGGTCGTACATCTTCTTCTTCTCCGGATCTCCCAGTACATCATAAGCCTCATTTACCTCTTTAAACATCTGCTCTGCCCGGGCATCTCCCTGGTTCGTATCCGGATGATATTTCTTTGCAAGTTTCCTGTATGCTTTTTTAATTGTTGATGCATCTGCATTTCTGCTGACACCAAGTACATCATAGTAATCTCTCTTTGCTGCCATAATCTCACCCTCTCCGCTTTGAAAACAATCCTTTTATCTATCTTCTTTGAAAATACCCCGGATTCATCCGGGGCATCTTATCGTCTGTTCTATTTATAATATAACAACTATGTTTTTCAAAGTCAAGAGGCAAGATGCGATTTTCGCATCAAATTTCCTGCTTCATCTTTCTCTGCTCATATTGCTCCTTCGTCAGTAAATATTTCACCGCTTCTTTTTCCTGCCCGAAAACGAGTTCCTTTCTCCTGATATCTGTTGGAAGAAAGCCCACTTTCCGAAACAATTTTACGGCTTCGAAACGATCCTCCGGGAACCAGTCAGACAGTATCTCCGCCTCGTTTTCTTCGAATGACTCTGACCGGCCGTTTCCTTATAAACGATTTTGGTCTCCCCACTCACACATCCCATCCAGAATCGGGATCAACGACTTGCCCCGCTCTGTCAGGCTGTACTCCACCTTCGGCGGGATCTGCGGGTACTCCTCCCTGTGGACAAGCTGATCTGCCTCCAATTCCTTCAAAGTAGAACTCAGGGTCTTATAAGAAATTCCCCCAATGTACTTTTTCATTTCATTAAATCGAACCACACCGAACTCCATCAGAGTATAAAGAATTATCATCTTATATTTTCCGTTAATCAAAGATAACGTATAGCTGAAACCGGTCGTGCTGAGACATTCGTTTGATATGCATCGCTTTCCCATTTTACACTCTCCTTTTGGTAAGTATTATACTGTAATGTAAGTATCGCACTTTCATGTGCGTACTTGTTTTCTATTTTATACTTGCTATGATTATAGTAGCAGGAATGCAGAAAGTCAATTCTCATTCCAAATCAAACCAGCCAGATTTTATGATAACAGGGAGGAAAAAATGAGTAAAAAAATTGTAATCTTAAACGGAAGTCCTCGCAAAAAGGGCAACACATCAGCTCTTGTAAAATCATTTACAGAAGGCGCCGAAGCCTCCGGCAACACGGTCACCGAATTCTTTCTTGGGGGCATGAACATCCATGGATGCAGGGGCTGTTTTGGCGGGCACAGCAGCAAGGACTGTCCTTGTGTTCAGCAGGACGATATGAATCAGATCTATCCGGCTGTCCGGGACTGTGATGTGATCGTACTGGCTTCGCCATTGTATTACTGGAACATGAGCGGCCAGCTTCGGACCGCTGTGGACCGTCTGTTTGCCCTGGAAGAAGGGGAGGGCAACCTTCTCAGAGGACACGGACGTGCATCCGCGCTTTTGATGGCCGCGGAAGGAAATGGATTTGAAGATGTCCTTCTCTACTATGACCATCTGATGGAACATCTCAAATGGGAAAATCTCGGCCACGTCCTTGCCGGCGGAAATGGCGATATCGGTGATATCGACGGCAAACCGGAACTTGGGCAGGCTTACGAGCTTGGGAAATCTATTCGCTAGAGGCTTATATAAATTCGTGGTGATATTCCCATTTTGCATATCATGATATAAGTATTGGATATTTTACAGACTCCTCCGCTTTCTGTATAATAAATGCAGAAAACAATTCAGAAAGCGGGGGATCGATTTTGAATGATATGACCTTAAATAATAACGTTCGGATGCCCATGATCGGCTTTGGCACCTGGGATATCCGCGGGGAAGCGGGAAAACAGAGCATCCTGACTGCGCTGGATCTTGGTTACCGGCTGATCGATACAGCCCAGATGTATGAAAATGAGTATATTGTCGGATGTGCAGTCAAAGAAAGTGGAATTCCCAGAGAAGAACTCTTTCTCACAACCAAAATTTACCGTCCCAGAACGACCTATCAAAAAGCAAAATCGGGGATTGAACAGTCTCTGAACGAGCTGCAGACCGATTATATCGATCTTCTCTTGATCCACGAGCCCTATAAAAGCGCTCCGGAAATGTATGAAGCCTTCAAAGAAGCTTTGCGGGACGGAAAAGTCCGTGCCATCGGGATTTCTAACTTTGATGCTGAAAAATACAAAGAGTTTGTCCGGTCCTGTGAAATCATTCCCGCGGTAAATCAGGTGGAATCTCATGTGTACTTTCCACAGCTGGAATTAAAAAATCTTCTGAACAGCTATGGGACACAAATGCAGTCATGGGCCTCGTTTACAGAAGGCCGGACACATCCTGCCCGGCCTTTTCATTTGATGCCCACAGCTCCGGCAGCAGTTTATGAAAGCCGGATACTGATCTCCCCGGAGGAGAGCCGTTCTGTCTGTCCATTTTCATACTGCACAATCAAATGGCAGTCCTGGTCCACATCCAGCGCCGTTGCGTTTCTGTCGCCGGACGGGGACAGTATCGTGATCTCTTTCCCCACTACGAGACTTTTTGCACGGTACTTTTCCACATAATCAGTACGATCTATCCTCTCATATTCTTTATAAAAATAATTCAGAACTCCGGCGGCCAGCCGGTTCTTTCCATCATTTTGCTTCCCGTCAAAAACGGATCCTGCAGTTTCTCTGATATCTTCCGGGAATCCACTCTCCGGCGGGTAAACATTGATTCCGATTCCCAGAATCACCGATTCTACACTTCCATTTTCCATACTGACTGAAGCCTCTGTAAGAATTCCGCTGATCTTCCGTCCTTCCTGATAAATATCATTGACCCACTTGATCCAGGTCTCTTTTCCGGAAATCTCCTCTACCGCTTCGCATACAGCGACAGCAGCCATTGTCGTGATCTTCACCGCCTGATCCGGTGTCATTCCATCCGGCCTTAACAGGATACTCAGATAGAGACCGGTGTCTGCCGGAGAATAGAAACTCCGGCCCCTCCTCCCCCGTCCTTTTGTCTGGGTGTTGGCAAGGATTACAGTCCCTTCCGGCGCTCCTGCATTTGCCTTTTCCCTGAGAAGCGTATTGGTAGATTCTGCCTCCGGCAGAACGCATAAGTTCAATGTCCGGCAGACAGGATCCTGATATTTTTCAATTCCCTGTGTAGATAAAATATCCGTATCGGCCGCAAGACGGTAGCCCTTGTTTGAGACTGCGTCAATTTCGTAACCTTCTTTTCGAAGGCCGTTCACCGCCTTCCATACTGCCGCCCGTGAAACCGCAAGCCTGGCTGCAATCTCTTCGCCTGAAAAATAAACTCCCCTCTGCTCTTCAAACAGAGCAAGAATACTTTCTTTTGTCGTCAATTTTATCCACCTCCGCCAAAGAAACCGGGCCTCCTGGACCCGGTTTCCCTCCGTTTACTTTGCACTGATTTCATTATGCTTTTCGCAGCGAAAAAAGTCAAGCTGTTTTACTCCTGCCAGATCCGAAAATCCACATGAAAATATACATCCTTCCCATACACCGGCACAAGTACATCACTGCTTCCATACTGTGCCTGCCGAAGTTCATACCCGCTATAATCGAACGATGCCTTCACTGTGACCCCTGCCTCGGAAATCGTAAAATCACTGCATTGATCCCCATATTCTTTCACCTGCCTGTAAAGACGTGAAGGCGGGGAAGGCAGCAGGTTGTACTCTTCCTGCGCACAAATATAGGAAAGCGATGCCAGCGCCATCAGATCTCCATACACCGGAATTTCCACGTTCTCATCTTTATATTCGGAAGAAAATGAAATTTCTGTCAAAGCACCATCCTTTTCCGTAAATTGAAGTTCGGGAAGCTCCGGATAATCCACTCCTGTGCCAACGATATACGGTTTTCCGGACATCTTTTCCCAATCACCGTCCTGATTCAGCAGCTTCCTGGAATCGCCAAGCGGGGGTAAAAACTCCGGAAGATTCAGCTGATGGTCAATCTGATAAAATTTCTGCATATCGTTGAAATTCTCGGCATACTGTGCTGCCGTGATATTTCCTCTGTTCCGCGGCAGCGCACCTGCCTGCCACACCAAAAAATTCAGGATGTCAAGTACACTCAGTACCAGAACTGCAGCGGCTGCCTTCCACCTCATATGCCGTTCATCCAATGTGAGAACAGTCTCTTCCTCCCACTCAAGAATCTCTCCTTTTTTACAGTCCCTATAAGAAAGGTACTCTCGAATGAGCCCATAAACCGGAATATAGAATCCCAGTCCTCTTTTTAATACGATCCCGGTTCTGTCATAAGCCTCTCTCCATGTAAGCCGTGCACCGCTTTCTGCCGACACTCGAAAACCAAACAGAAATTTCCCGGGTGTCGTACCAAATCTTGAAAGCATGACAGGCTCTGCCATAAGAAGCAAAACAGACTGCATTATGATCCCTATGACTGCAAATGCCCATCCTGTTTGTCTGATATTCATATGAAAACCAAGCGCCAGAATCAGATTCCAGAAAATCAGATAGATTGCTTCATCAATCAGTCTGGCAAAATACCGTTTCCAGGGCGCTGTTACCTTTGGAAGTGAGTCTGCTTCTAACTCCGCCGGAATTTCTGAAGGCGCCTTGTTCAGAAAATTAAAATAATGCTCCGCATCAAAACTTTCATAAGCTGCCCGATCTTTGCACATCTGCTCGCAGATCGCTTTTGACTGTTCCAGATCCTTCTGTTCTTTTTTCAATGTCCTTAAATGTATAAGAAGAACATCTGTCAGCTCACTTTCTTTCTCACTTAAGGACCGGATCTCTTCCAGGCCGAGATGAACCGTCCGAAGCAGCCGGATCCGTTTCAATATATCCACATCCTGTTCCGTATAATTACGGTAACCATTTGAATCCCTCTGCGGCGTGATGAGTCCTTCTTTTTCATAAAACCGGATATTCGCCCGCGTCATATTGGACAGTTCTTCCACTTCTTTGATCGTCATCGGCATAATCCTCCCCTGATATGATATTTAATTATAAGGGGTAAAGGGACTTTACAGTCAAGCGATAGTTATGATTTATAGAAAAAATACAGATTTCTCTGATTATTCCTTTCCATATACTACCATGTAAAGCGACCGGTCACAATGCGCACTTTTCATTGGACCGGCGGAAAACATTTGCCCGCTTTGATTGTACAAGGTATAATAGATGTAAAACGGATACTGATGACGAAAGCCATTGCTGAGTTTCCGGAAAACGATACTTATCTATGAGTAAAGGACTACAATATGCCAATCATACTTGACCATCAATTACAAGAACAGATACCACATGACAGTTCAACTTTCCCCATTACATTTTATTGCGATGAACTTGCCGATTTGCCAAACCGTGCGGGACCTGTGCACTGGCATCCCTACTTTGAGATTGCCACATCACAAAGCAGTGTTCTCGACTTTCAGGTGGGGCAAACCCATACGATTCTGGAACCGGGGGACAGTATTTTCATCAACCAGAATATGCTCCACGGAATTCGACAATTGTCAGGTGTGAAGCCGGATCGCTTTCCAAACATCGTTTTTTCCGGCACAGTGGTTGCCCCTGAGACCAGCACCATTTACCGGAAATACATCCGGCCGATTCTGGCTTGTAACTCTCTTCCCTTTGTTGTGTTCCGGCACGACAACGACCTGTGGGATGAGGTCCGCCAGTGGATTCGCACCACGTATTTCGCCATGCAGGAACAGCCCGATTGTTACGAAATGACGGTCCAGCGCAGCATCTGTTGTATATTGGAAACCATCTTTCGCAATTTTGATTCCCTGCCAAAATCCAACGCATCACGGGTACAACTGAACACCCAGATACGCCTCCAGAAAATGCTGTCTTATATTTATGAAAATTACGCCCAAAGGATTACCCTGGCAGATATCGCCGGTGCCGCCCATATCAGCCGAAGCGAAGCCGGCCGGTGTTTCCAGTCCTACCTGGGGTGTTCTCCGGTGGAAGCGCTTATTAAGTACCGCCTGCAAACAGCTAAGCGTTTACTGCACGAAACCACACTGACGTTGCAGGAGATCAGTTTTGCCTGCGGGTTTCATTCTGTAAATTACTTCAGCCGTCAATTTCGCAAAAGGTACGGATATTCACCGACAAACGCACGGATCGGGTAAATAATGCTTTTCCCTGACACTATAGTGCCTTTATCTTTGAATAATTTGATTATATAATACGTTTATTCGAGTCTAGAAAGGAGAGCTATCATGAAATTTCAATGTTTAAACAAAAACCTGATCAAACAGACGGAGGCAGATAAGTGATATGTCCGGGAATCGTAAATATCAAAAGACACTGGTGGCCTGCTATATGGGATTTGTCACTCAGGCTATCGCCGCCAACTTTGCACCGCTTCTGTTTTTGACCTTTCAACATACCTACGGGATCTCATTGGAAAAAATCGCTCTGATCCCGGTTGTGTTTTATCTGACCCAGTTGTTGGTTGACCTTGGAGCAACCAAGTTCGCCGACATAATCGGTTACCGTATCTGTGTGGTGATCTCTCAGGTCGTTTCCGCCGTAGGGCTTGTGTTGATGGCGTTTCTCCCGGAAGTTCTCCCTGTACCATTTCTGGGAATCCTCCTCGCGGTAGTATTTTATGCCATCGGCAGCGGCCTTGTAGAAGTGCTGGTGAGCCCGATTGTGGAAGCCTGCCCTTTTGAAAATAAGGATGGCGTGATGAGTTTGCTTCACTCTTTTTACTGCTGGGGTGCGGTGGGCGTAATCTTAGGTTCCACGCTCTTTTTTGCGATATTTGGCATTGAAAATTGGAAAATACTTACCTTACTCTGGGCACTGGTACCGTTGGTAAATGTCTTTCAGTTTCTCACTTGTCCGATAGAGCGTCTGGTGGAAGATGGCGAAAGTCTGCCTATTCGCAGACTGCTCCGTCTGCCATTGATATGGATGATGATTCTGCTGATGATTTGTTCCGGCGCATCCGAAGCATCGATGGCACAATGGGCGTCTGCATTTACAGAATCTGCTCTTGGTGTATCCAAAACCATTGGTGATTTGGCCGGCCCTTGCCTGTTCGCCGTTTTCATGGGAATTTCCCGTATGCTGTACGGCAAAATGAGCGAGAAACTGAACCTGACAAAAACCATGCTGCTGAGCGGATTATTGTGCGTGGCATGCTATTTGCTGGCCTCTCTTTCACCTGTCCCGATTCTTGGGCTGGCCGGATGTGCCATTTGTGGATTCAGTGTTGGTATTATGTGGCCTGGCACAATCAGCCTTTCTTCCCAAAAGTGTCCGCAAGGCGGCACCGCTATGTTCGCATTTTTAGCATTAGCAGGGGATTTTGGCGGTACAGTAAGCCCGGCGATAGTAGGGAAGTTCTCGGAACTGGCCGGCGGCAATCTGAAAGCAGGACTGCTGACCGCCACATTCTTTCCGATCCTTCTGGTAGCCTGTTTACTTGTTTTGAGCCGAAGGATGAAAAGTGCCATCCGGAAATAACCGGATGGCAAAATTTCAAAAAGAGATTTATTTTATATGCTCAATTTGGGTATGCCAAATGCCTGTCGTCAATTTTTTCTTGAACATGAAAACGCTATGTGCTATATTGTAAGTAGAAAAAGGAACAACCGCCCACAAAGTGGTTGACCTAATAACAAGGATTAACATAGAATTGCCACCTCATCACTCAGCCAAAGTTCCGGGGTGGTTTTTTCTATGCTTAAAACATTATCTGATAAACGTAAAAACGAATGTCAGCAATGCCAGAATGAACACAATGCACATTTTTAATCAGGAAACTATTTTTCGGACGCCTTGATTTTCCGGCATAATTTCACGACAGTTTCTACATGCACCGTCATCGGAAACATATCCGCCGGCCGTACTTTTTTCAATTCATACCCGTTCTCACACAGATACTTTAGATCCCTTGCCAGTGTTGCGGAATCACAGCTCACATATACGATCCGGTCCGGTTCCATGTTTACCATCGTCTCAAGCAACGTCTCATCGCATCCTTTTCTCGGCGGATCCACCACAATCACATCCGCATGAGCACGGCTGCCCGGATTTGACTCTTCATACTTTCTATAATAGTCCGGCAGCACTTCTTCTGCTTTTCCAACGTAAAATTCGGCATTTGTAATGCCATTGATCTCTGCATTTTTTCTGGCATCTTCAATCGCCTGTGGAATAATCTCAACTCCGTAAACCTGTTTTGCTTTTTGGGCAAGGAAAAGCGAAATCGTTCCAATTCCACAGTAAAGATCCCATACGGTCTCCTGCCCGGTCAGTCCTGCGTATTCACAGGCCAGCCCGTAAAGAACTTCTGTCTGCACCGGATTCACCTGGTAGAAAGAAAGTGGTGAAATCTGATATTTGATTTCTCCGATATAATCTGTAATATACTCCTGTCCCCAGAGAAGCCGGATCTCTTTTCCCATAATGACATTGGTATTTTCACAATTAATGTTCATCGTAATGCTGGTCATTCCCGGAAGCTTTGTCAGTCGTTCTGTCAGTATCTCCACATGAGGGATCCGGATTCCGTTTACAATCAGACAGACCATGATTTCGCCTGTCTTAAATCCACTTCGGATCAGAACATGGCGGAACAGCCCTGTTCCCGTTCCTTCATCGTAGGCAGTAACATGAAATTCTTTCATAAATTCAAGGACAATGTTAAGGACTTCGGTGTTGATCTCCTTGCCAAGTGCACAAACCGTGTTTGGAATAATCTGGTGGGTCCGTCCTGCATAAAAGCCGGCTACCGGATTCCCGTCCCTGTCAGTTCCGATCGGATACTGTGCTTTATTCCTATAATGAAATGGTTCCTCCATTCCACAGATCGGCTCCATAACAGCATCAAGCAGTGTGCTTTCAAATCCACCGATCCGTTCCAGATTATTCCGGACTTTCCGCTCCTTGAATTTCAGCTGTTCCTCGTAAGCCATCTCCTGAACCTGGCATCCCCCGCACCGTCTTGCCACCGGGCATTTTGCCTCTTTCCTCTTTTCAGACGGCTTGAGGATTTTCATCAGCCTGGCATAACCGTAATTCTTTTTCAGCTTTGTAATTCTTGCCTGAATCACATCGCCGACGACCGCATCTTTTACAAAAAAGGTCATCCCTTCGGCTTTCCCGATTCCTTCTCCTCCTACTCCGATATCTTCTATTGTCAGTGTCACAAAATCATTTTTCTTCATTGATTCTTCCCCTTTTGTGCCATAATACACAGTTCTATTATCTACCGCCCATTATACCCGACTTTCCGCATGTATACAAGAAAAAGCAGAACCGGTGTCCTTCTAATCCGGGGCTCCGGTTCTGCTTCTCTTACTTCCCTCTATGACAAACTTGATTTTCTTAAGTTTGACTCAAACAGTCTGTTATATCCGATCCACTCTGTCGTATTTTTATCCTTAAACAGCTCTTTCATCGTCTGCATCTTGGCATCTGTCATATCAGCAAGATTGAGTGCCATGGCCTCTGCAAGTGCAGGCTTTTTCGGAGAACCATATTCCAGTTCTCCGTGATGCGCAAGAATGCAGTGTTTCAACTCACTTGCAAGCTTTGGCGGAAATCCCGGTATTGTACGGATTGCGTCATCCAGCATTTCCACACCAATAATAATATGTCCAAGAAGCTGCCCGTCATCTGTGTAATCATTTTCCGGAAATGCAGACAGTTCCTTTGTCTTTCCAATATCATGATACATCGCCGCCGCATACAGGAGATCTCCACTCAGGAAATCATATGCTGCAAGATAATAGCGGCAGAGATTCAAAATACTCAACGTATGTTCCAGCAGGCCCCCGCAGAACCCGTGATGGACGCTCTTGGCCGCGGAATGATTTTTAAACTTCCGGATAAATTCCTCGTCTTTCACAAAATAATACTCTACAGCCTGTTTCAGATACGGATTCTTGATCATCTCCGCAAATTCAAGGAGCTCTTTGTACATTTCTTCCACATCCCGTTCACTGGTCGGCATGTAGTCTGCCAGAATATATTCATCTTCCTGTGCTCTCCTGAGCTGTTTGATGTTGAGCTGCAGATTGTTGTTATAAGTCGTCACTTCGCCGACAATCTCCACGAAGTCTTTTTCATCATAGTCCGCAATTCCGTTGGAATTCGGATCCCAGATTTTTCCGTCCAGTGTGCCGGTTTTATCCTGCAGAATCAGGTTGTCATATGGCTTCCCATTTCTGGTCTCTGCACTTCTTTTTGATTTGCATAAATAAATGGCACGAATGGTTTCTCCTTCATGCAGTTCTTTGATATATCTCATTTTTTTCCTCTTTCTAAATTCTTTATTCTGCTCCGGCAAGCGTCACGTCAAATTGTACATCCACATATCCATCAGATCCTCTCCGCTGTCCTTCGATCGTAATCTGACGTCCCGGCCGGTAATCCATAAGCCCCTCTTTGAGCCCTTTTAAAGTATAGATCTTGGTATCCCCGATCGCTGTAATAATGTCTCCACTCTGAATTCCTGCCTGCATGGCCGGTGAATCCGGCATGACGGAACTTACATAGACACCTTTCGGCATATCCTGGCTGTCTGCAATGGCATCTGATACTTCCGTTCCGTTGACACCAAGACAGGCCGCGGAAACCCCGTTGGAAAGAAGTTCAATTTCTTCTTTCAATTCCGATATTGCAAAGGCGGTAATGACACCTTGCGAGCCTTCTTCTCCCGCATCAATCAGCCCGATAATCTCTCCGCTTAAATCTACCAGCACACCGCTTGCTCCGTCCACGCGCACCATGTCCGTCTCAATCATCTGATACTGTCCATCGCAGAGATACTGCTGGCTTTCTGTTCCGCTGATCGTTCCGAAGCTTACTCCACCTTCCGAACCAAACGGAGATCCCAATGCGATCACCGGATCTCCGGCGGACACAAGATTGGAATTTCCAAGCGCCGCCACTGCTGCCTGCAACACGGTGTTCTGAGAAAGGCGCGACTTCTCAACCGCATAGACTGCAATTCCCAGATTCCTGTCCTGCTGTTTTAAAGAAGCCGGCACCTCGTTGCCATCGTAGAATGTAGCTGTCACTGTCTTGCCGCTCTCAAAGATACTGTCTCCTGTCAGGATCAGAAGCTCCACTCCATTGTCTGCCACAATGATTCCGGAACGGCTCTGGCTTACGCCGGCTGTCTGGCCGTCCCCGGAAGCCGGTACAGTCCCTTTGATCACAACAACACTTTTCTCCACAGTATCAGCGATCTGGTTCATCTCATCTATCATCTGCTGATAATTTTCAATCGTCAGTGATGGAACAGCGGCCTGCCCGTCTTCTGATTCAGTCTCATCTTCCTCCTCCGTCTGCTCATCCTGCGGAATCGTCACATTTGTCCTCGTATTTCCGATATGCTCATCTACCCATGGTTTGGCCACAACAAACCCAACACACGCCATAAGTCCGAAAATCAGTCCCAGGCCCGCGACCCTCAGAATCTTTAATGCCACCACCCGCTTATCCACCGGGGGTTTTTTGATCGTTTCCTTCAAAAAAGAATAGGAGTCTTTTTCTTCCTTCTTCTCATCATCATCTTGAAATTGGGCAGACATCGTATTTCTCCTTTTTAATCCCTTTTTATAGTATACCGTAACACCTCCCAATGTTCAATATTTAACCTTTTTTTCTCCTTTATTTTAGAAGGCAAATAGGGTAAAATGATATTTGACAAAGTATGTATAGACAGGGGATTTTCATGAATACGAAAACATTACGTAAATTAGAATATGATAAAATTATACAGCTCCTCGCAGATCATGCCGCATCGGAAAGCGGAAAAGAGCGCTGCCTCAGTCTTCTTCCCCAGACGGACTTGTCTGTGATTGAGCAAATGCAGGAAGAGACCGCCGCAGCGTTTACCCGGATCGTCAAGAAGGGAATGCCCTCCTTCGGAGGATGTGTCCCGGTGGAAGCGTCGTTAAAGCGTCTGGATCTGGGGGCTTCACTCAGTGCCGCCGAGCTTCTTGCCATCGGGCGTCTGCTGGAATGTGCGGGACAGGCGAAGGCGTACGGCCGGCATGATACGGTCGATGAGGTGCCGGACTGTCTGGATTCTTATTTCCAGCGTCTGGAGCCGGTATCCAGAGCCGCGTCCGAGATACGGCGCTGTATTCTGGAAGAAGATGTAATTGCTGATGACGCCAGCAGTAATCTTTTAAAGATCCGCCGCAGCATTCAGGCATCAGGCGGCAGGATTCACTCCACCTTGAACAGTATGGTAAACGGTTCCATGCGTAATTATCTGCAGGACGCCATTGTAACCATGCGTGGAGACCGGTACTGTCTCCCGGTCAAGGCCGAATACCGCAGTCAGGTCAAAGGGATGATCCACGACCAGTCCTCCACCGGCTCTACCTTATTTATCGAACCGATGGCGGTCGTAAAACTGAATAATGATCTGATGGAGCTTCATGCAAGGGAGCAGGAGGAGATTCAGGTAATTCTTGCAAATTTAAGCACAATGGCTGCGGAACACAGCGATGAGATCCGCGTCGATTATGAAATGCTGACAAATCTGGATTTCATTTTTGCAAGAGGAAGCTTTGCCGTTGATTTAAACGGTTCCCGCCCGGTATTCAATCAGGAAGGGCGGATTCATATCCGCGAAGGACGGCATCCGCTCCTTGACAAGGCCAGAGTGGTACCGACCACGATCCGCCTCGGTGACGAGTTTGATCTTCTGATTGTCACGGGGCCGAATACCGGCGGAAAGACCGTCTCTTTGAAGACAACCGGACTGTTTACTCTTATGGGTCAGGCGGGACTTCACATTCCGGCGCTTGACCGGTCGGAGCTTTCAGTCTTCACAGAGGTGTATGCAGATATCGGAGATGAACAGAGTATTGAGCAGAGTCTTAGTACCTTCTCTTCCCATATGACGAATATCGTTTCTTTTCTGGAACAGGTCGATGAGCGTTCTCTCGTCCTGTTCGATGAGCTTGGCGCCGGGACAGACCCGACAGAGGGAGCAGCCCTTGCCATTGCTATTCTCTCAAGCCTCCACAGACGTGGAATCCGCACGATGGCTACCACACACTACAGTGAGCTGAAAGTTTTTGCGCTCACCACCGAAGGTGTAGAAAATGCCTGCTGTGAGTTTGATGTGGAGACCCTCCGCCCGACATATCATCTGCTCATTGGAATTCCGGGGAAAAGTAATGCATTTGCCATCTCAAAGAAGCTCGGTCTTTCAGATGAGATTATTGAAGAGGCCCGGACGCACCTGAGTGATCAGGAAGAGTCCTTTGAAGAGCTGTTAAGCGATCTGGAACACAGCCGCCGTACAATCGAAAAGGAGCAGGCGGAGATTCAGGCTTACAAAGAGGAACTGGAAATGCTCCGCAAACGTACAAAAGAAAAACAGGAAAAGCTGGATGCCCAGAGAGACCGGATCATTCGGGAAGCCAATGAAAAGGCCGGTCGTATCCTTCAGAGCGCAAAAGATTATGCGGATGAAACTATGCGTAATTTCCGCAAATTCGGAAAGGAAAATATTTCTGCATCCGAGATGGAAAAAGAGCGTGAAAAACTGCGCCAGAAGATGGCAAAGACCTCTTCTTCCGTTTCTCTGGAAAAGGCAAAACCAAAGAAGGCTTATAAGCCGTCCGACTTTAAACTTGGCACCGCCGTCAAGGTGCTCAGCATGAATCTGACCGGAACAGTGCATACCCTGCCGGATGCCAGAGGAAATGTGGAAGTGCAGATGGGAATTCTCCGGTCCAAGGTTCCGATCACTGATCTGGATATCATTGACGAACCGGTTTCCTATGTTTCCAAACAGACACGCCGCACTTCATCCGGAAAGATGAAGATGGGCAAATCACTGAGCGTGAGCCCGGAGATCAATCTGATCGGCCGGACGACAGATGAAGCGGTAGCTCTTCTGGACAAATATCTGGATGATGCTTATCTGGCACATATCAGTCCGGTCCGTGTCGTACACGGAAAAGGAACCGGCGCACTCCGCAATGCTGTCCACCAGTATTTAAAGAGACAGAAACATGTCAAGTCCTACCGTCTCGGCGCTTTTGGCGAAGGAGACGCAGGAGTTACTATCGTTGAATTCAAATAGGGAGGAAGTTATGACTACAAAACAGAAAATTTTAATCGTAGACGATGATGAAAATATTGCCGAATTGATCAGTCTTTATCTGACCAAGGAATGTTTTGATACCCGTATGGTCTATGACGGAGAGGCGGCGTTAAAGGCTTTCGATTCTTATCAGCCGAATCTGATCCTTCTTGACCTGATGCTGCCGGGCATTGACGGTTATCAGGTCTGCCGCGAAATCCGCTCCAGATCCAATGTACCGATCATCATGCTTTCAGCCAAAGGAGAAGTCTTTGATAAGGTGCTCGGACTGGAACTTGGTGCGGATGATTATATCATCAAGCCGTTTGATTCCAAGGAGCTTGTGGCCCGTGTCAAGGCTGTGCTCCGCCGTTACCAGCCGGCAAAGCCGGAAAGTCCGGACCCGTCAAAGGGAAAATGTGTCGAATATCCGGGAATTTCCATCAATCTTACCAACTACTCCGTAGTTGTCGATGGACAGCGCGTGGATATGCCGCCAAAGGAGCTTGAACTTTTATATTTTCTTGCCGCTTCCCCGAATCAGGTCTTTACAAGAGAGCAGCTTCTTGATCAGATCTGGGGATATGAATACATCGGGGATACCCGTACCGTGGACGTCCATATCAAGCGTCTCCGTGAGAAAATCAAAGATCACAGCGGGTGGGGCCTCAGCACTGTCTGGGGAATCGGATACAAATTTGAGGTAAAATAAACAATGCACAGCAATCTCTACCTGAAATTTATCATATTGTATATTATTTTCGGTTTTTTAAGCCTTTTCACAGCTGCCACACTTGGAGCACAGCTTATTCTCGATACCATCCGTGACGAGGATGCATCCAGGCTGTACCGGGAAGCAACCATTCTGGCAACCGACTACCTTACTGATTATTATTCGAAAGAGACTACCGCTTCTTCGACGAGGGCAATGCTGAACGGAGTAAATGTCTATCTGGAAGCGGATCTCTGGCTTACGGATACAGAGGGAAATGTATTATTGTCCGTTTCCTCCTCCGGCTCCGCCATAGTTCCGGAGCAGATCCGTGACTTTGATCCGGCGGAATCCGGAGGTGAACAGTATCTGACCGGCGATTATCATGGATATTATTCAGAAGAAGTTCTTACCATGATTGTCCCGGTAACAGAAGGATTTTCCACAAAAGGATATCTTATCGTACATAAGCCGGTCTCCTATTTCGAGGATCAGCAGCACAGCATCATGCATTCCGTTTATATCACTCTGGCTGTCATTTATCTGCTTTCGTTTACAATCTTCCTCGGTATTCATCTGATTATTTATCTGCCTCTGCGCAAGATTACGGAAGCTGCCAAACAGTACGCCTCAGGGAATCTGGACTATGAGATCCCGGTAAATTCCCAGGACGAAATCGGATATCTTTCCGCTTCGCTGAACTATATGTCCGCTCATCTCAAAGATATGGAGGATTATCAGAAAAAATTTGTTGCCAATGTGTCGCATGATTTTCGATCCCCTCTGACTTCCATCAAGGGATATGTGGAGGCAATTGCCGATGGTACAATCCCGGTGGAGCTTCAGAGTAAATATCTGGGTATTATTCTCTTTGAAACGGAACGTCTGACAGACCTGACACGGGATCTTCTGACGCTTAATGAATTTGATACAAAGGAGCTTCTTCTGAACAAGGAATCCTTCGATCTCCATGAAATGATCAAGCAGGTAGCTGCCTCCTTTGAAGGAGCCTGCACATCCAGGAAAATATCCATCGAACTCCTGCTTGCTTCCAGGGTCCTCTACGTCCATGCTGATCACAGCAAGATCCAGCAGGTACTTTACAATCTGCTGGATAACGCCATCAAATTCAGCAATCCACAGTCTACAGTCACAGTGGAGACAACGGAGCGGGGAGAGAAAGTTTTTGTTTCTGTTAAAGATTATGGAATCGGTATTCCGAAAGAAGATCTCAGTAAGATCTGGGAACGTTTCTACAAAAGCGATCTTTCCCGCGGAAAAGACAAAAAAGGAACCGGCCTTGGTCTTTCCATAGTCCGCGAGATTATTCAGGCACATAATGAAAATATCAATGTTATCAGTACGGAAGGAGTCGGAACGGAATTTATCTTTTCCCTCCCGAAGTCAGATAGCGGAAAATAAGTTTTCGTCACAAATTTATACCAAAAAAACGGGCGGATCCCTTCTCCTTCAAAGGAATCTGCCCGTTTTATTGTTCGGTTTCCGCTTTATATTTTAAGAATTAGTACAGCATGTTTTTGATTGCTGTCTCTTCCATATTGTCCTGTGTTACCCATGCATAGCCGGTATCGACGTTTGCCTCATTTGCCATATCAAGCGCCGATCTTGCTGCAGCTACTACTGTAGCATAGCCCATACCGTATGGATTCTGTACGATCAATCCATCGACCTTGCCGTCCTCGAGCGCCTCTGTCAGTGTCTCTCCTCCATCGAATCCAATCAGCCGGATGTCATCACTCTCTGATGCTTCACATGCGTCAATCAGCATCTTGGTCGTCTCTTCATTGGCTCCAATGCATCCTTTTGCATTAGGGTGCTCCGCCAGAATCTGCTGAATCACCTCTTCGTCTGTCACATCCTCTGCTGCTTTGCCAAGTTTCTCAGCGGTTCCCTCTTTCATGCTGTTCAGCTCGTCCATGTAATAGATACCGGACACCGTAATGTTCGGGTACTGTGACTGGAACTGGCTGATCATTCCTGCCTCTCTTTGCTTGGCAGAACCGGAAATATTATCCTGAATGAAAAGAAGTACTTCTCCCTGCTCATTTAACAGCCCCGCCATCTTATCTGCCGCTGTAGCACCTGCCTCCTGATTGTTCGTGGAAACAAGCATAAGCCCCGGATAATCACTTGGAGAATCCATCCCGACAACCGGAATATTATTTTCCGTAGCCAGGTCAAACTGTACCTCACATGCAGTCTTATCTATCACTGCAATGCCGACAGCAACCGGATAACGGTCCAGCTCTTCATCCAGAATATTAATCTGCTCGTCCACATCTCCTTCATGTCCCGGAGCATTATATGTTACCTTGATTTCATCTCTTCCACTGTATCCCAGGGCTTCGTTCAGTTGGTCCACAGCATCTTCAGCCCCGCGTTTTACTTCATCCCAATATTCGGAATCTTCAGATTTCCCGATGATGGAGATATAACTTCCTTTCTCCAGATTCAGACCTTCTACCGTGCTGTAAGCCTGCGGCTGAATCATGTTAAGTTTTGTCTGATCTGCTGACTCTTCTTCTTCCTGACCGAGTACCACGCTATCTTTATCGGACGTACCCTTCCCTGCACAGGCTGCCGTTGAAACTGCCGCGCAGAGCATGACTGCCATGACTGCGATCTTTTTTTTCATCGTTCTTTCTCCTGTTAATTGAAATTTACTACCCTACACTATACACCAATTTCAGGGAAAAAGCATAAAGTTTTTCTTAATTTTTCTCGCTGCTCCCGCTGAATATTTCTTTTGTACTAAATTAAAACCACGAATTTGCTTGTATAATGAATTTTTTTGTATTAAAATAAAATCACCATATAACATGGAATGTTTAGAATAAAGGAGGATACATACTATGGCACATGTAATTAGTGATGAATGTGTAAGCTGTGGAGCTTGCGAAGCAGAATGCCCGGTTGGCGCTATTTCTCAGGGAGCAGATCATTATGAAATCGATCCGTCTGCTTGCGTAGATTGTGGTGCTTGTGCAGCACAGTGCCCGACAGGTGCTATCTCCGCTGAATAATTTCAGTTTGTCGAATACTTTTGAATGCATGAATGAAAATGCCGTCATCCATTTGGTTTTGGGTGGCGGTATTTTTTCCCTGTTTCTTTTTCCACCGCCTCCTTTCGCCGGAATCCGCCATGCCTTCCGGGGTTCCTGTCCGAATCCGTCGAGAAGTTTTTCGGAATTCTTCCCCACAATATGTTATGATAGAAGTGCAGCAAAAGTGTATAAAAAAATTAACAGGGGGTTGTTGTATGGGCGAGGT
This sequence comes from Pseudoflavonifractor sp. BSD2780061688st1 E11, assembly GCF_005844125.1. Taxonomy (NCBI): domain Bacteria; kingdom Bacillati; phylum Bacillota; class Clostridia; order Eubacteriales; family Oscillospiraceae; genus Pseudoflavonifractor; species Pseudoflavonifractor sp. BSD2780061688st1 E11. Next base: position 6,954 of record NZ_SPHM01000037.1, on the reverse strand, counting down.
TCAGTATATGATTTCAGAAGCTGCCAAGCGCACGGGCGTGGACGAGCACCTGCTCCTCTACTGGGAAAAGAATTTATCTCTTCCGTGCGGCCGGACTGAAAACGGGCATCGTTACTATACAGACGAAGACATACGGCTGTTTGGCTGTATCAAAGAACTACTAGAACAAGGTATCCGGATCGGAGATTTAAAGGAAGTCATCCCGGATATTTTACATACGAAAGAGGCTTTGCAGAAAAGAGTAAAGGAAGAGACACCGGAATCCCTTCTGGCGTCCGTCCTGCGCTCTGTACTGGCGGAAAACAATCCGATCCTCGAAAAACAGATCAGTGAGACGATCACAAAACAGGTATCCCAGAATATGAGTTTCCTGCTCCAGGCGAAAGAACGCCAGGAAGAAGAACGCTACAGAAACCTGGATCAGCTGATCCGCCAGCAGCAGCTCTACCGGAAAGAGAGTGTCAGGACCGCTCCGTCCCGCTTCTTCCACAGACTGCTCGGTGAAGCCTGAATCTATAAATGCTGCCACACGGTAAGAACTCTGTTTGCTCTTACATGTGGCAGCATTTTTATCGGTCATCCTTCCGAAGGAAGTTTGCAAATTTGGTATAATTCGGAAGCCATGTCAGCTCCACGGTTCCAATCGGGCCGTTTCTCTGTTTTGCGATGATGATTTCCGCAATGTTCGGCCGGTCTGTATCTTTATGATAGTAGTCGTCACGGTAGATAAACATAACCACGTCGGCATCCTGCTCGATCGCTCCGGATTCCCGAAGGTCAGAGAGCATCGGCCTGTGGTCCGGTCTCTGTTCCACGGCACGGCTCAGCTGTGACAGTGCAATCACCGGAACATTCAGCTCACGGGCGAGTGCTTTCAGTGAACGTGAGATATCGGAAATCTCCTGCTGTCTTGACTCGCTTCGGCCTCCCACACTTCCGCTCATCAACTGAAGATAGTCGATGATAATCAGTTCCAGATTGTGTTCCAGCTTATACTTTCTGCATTTGGAACGCATCTCGGAAATGGAGATACCAGGCGTATCGTCGATGATCAGATTGGAGCGCCCGATGATGCCGGCTCCTTCAATCAGCTTTTCCCAGTCCGTATCTTTGAGATTTCCGGTACGTAGCGACTGGGAATCAACCTGGGATTCCAGAGCGAACAGACGGTTTACCAGCTGTTCCTTTGACATCTCCAGACTGAAGATCGCCACTGTCTTCTCCACTTTAAACGCAACATGCTGCGCAATATTCAGTACGAATGCCGTCTTTCCCATGGACGGTCTCGCCGCCACAAGAATCAGATCCGACGGCTGCAGTCCCGACATCTTATAGTCAAGATCAATAAATCCTGTCGGAATACCGGTTACGGTTCCTTTACTCTTGGATGCTTTTTCGATCTTGTCGAGGGCATTTAAAACTACCTGGCGGATCGGAACATAATCTCCGGTATTTCTCTTCTGAATCAGCTCAAAGACATCTTTCTCCGTCTTCTCCAGAATTCCTTCCAGCGGTTCTTTTGCCAGATAGCATGTATTGGCAATGCCTTCTGTCAGCCGGATCAGCTTTCTTAGCATTGACTTTTCCGCCACGATATCCGCATAATATTTGACATTGGCGGAGGTGGAAACCGATGTCAGAAGCTCACGCACGAATTCCAGGCTCTGGATTTCTTCGGGCACGTCTTTCTCCCGGAGTCTGTCCTGAAGCGTAATCAGATCTACCGGCTTCCCTTCATTGTAAAGCTCTACAATGGAATTGAATACCACACCGTAGGTGGTCTGATAAAAATCTTCTCCGCTGATGATCTCGGATGCCGTCATGATCGCTTCTTTGTCCATCAGCATCGCTCCCACAACAGACTGCTCCGCCTCGATGCTGTGCGGCAGGACTCTCTTAATCAAAGCCTCTTCCATCTTGAATTCCTCCCGTCATCTTGCTCTCCAGGCGATCGGCCTATTCTTCCTGAACAGATACTTTCAGTTCAGCAGTCACTTTTGTATGAAGTCTGACCGGAATCCGGTGCATGCCAAGTGACTTCACCGGCTCTTTCATCTGAATCTTTTTCTTATCAATGTCATATCCCAGCTGCTCCTTGACTGCTGCCGCGATTTCCTTGGAAGATACGGAGCCAAATGTCTTTCCGCCTTCTCCCGTTTTCATCTTCAGTACTACTTTTTTATCTTCTGCCTCGATTTCCTTTTTCAGGGCTTCCGCTGCTTCCAGCTGCTCCTGTGCAATCTTGGCATCATTCGCTTTTTTCAGTTTCAGGTCGTTTAAGTTCTTGCTTGTTGCTTCCACTCCCTGTTTTTTCTTCAGGATGACATTCCGTGCGTAGCCGTCACTGACTTCCACGATCTCACCCTTTTTCCCAAGTGACTTGATATCTTCCAGTAAAATTACTTTCATACTGTGATGTCTCCTCCTTCAATCATATCATCGATGACCTGTTTGAGCGTTTCGATGTCGCCCTCCAGATCCGTATTTTCAAACTGAGCGCCGGCAGTATTGATATGTCCGCCGCCGCCGATCCGCTCCATGATGATCTGGACATTGATCTCATCAATCGAACGCGCGCTCACATAAACTTTTCCGTGATATTCTGTCAGAACAAAGGCTGCCTTTACCTGACTGATATTCAGAAGCTCGTTGGCCGCCTGCGCTCCTACAATCGTCGGACTCTCAATATCTTCTCCTGCTCCTTTTGCAATAATAAAGCATTCTCTGTAGATCTCAGCCTGACCGATAATCGCTGCCTTTGCCCGGTATGCTGCCAGATCATCCCTGAAAATCTTATGTACATGTGTAATATCCGCGCCGCTTCTTCTCAGGAATGCCGCCGCCTCAAAGGTACGGACGCCGGTCCGGTTCGTAAAGTTGTTCGTATCAATCATGATCCCTGCGTAAATGCAGTTTGCCTCGATCGGGTCGAGCTTGATATCGTCCGAAATATACTGCAGAACTTCCGCTACCATCTCGCATGTGGATGACGCATACGGCTCAATATAGGAAAGCACCGCGTTCTCAATTACCTTGCTGCCCTGCCTGTGATGATCAAGCACCGCAACCGTCTTCACCATTCCAAGAAGCTCTTCACACTCCGTAATCGGAGGCTTATTTACGTCCACGACAACAACCATTGTATTATCATCCACAAGCCTCAGCGCTTCCTGGGAACTGACAAACATATCCTCCGGATAGTGGTCATTTTCCATGAACTCATTATAAAGCGGTCTCAAAGATACCGTAATCTCATTGATTACAATATGCGCCTTCTTTTCCAGACTTTCCGCAACCTTGTAAATTCCGATTGCCGCGCCAAAAGAGTCTGAATCTCCAAGCTTATGTCCCATGATCAGCACCTGATCCTTGGCAATCATGAACTCTCTGAGCGCCTCTGCCTTTACTCTTGCCTTTACTCTTGTGTTTTTCGACATCTGCTCACGCTTGCCGCCGTAGTACTTGATACCGTCCTGGTCTTTAATGACCGCCTGATCCCCGCCTCTTGCAAGCGCAAGATCGATCGCCACACGGGCATAGTTATAGCTCTGTCCATAGGTGTCTTCGCTGAAGCCAAGACCGATACTGAGTGTCGCCGGAATCTTGTTCCCGACACTGATTTCTTTTACATCATCGAGAATGGAAAAATGGTCTTCCTCCATTTTGTGGAAATAAAAGTTTTTTACAATAATGAAATAGCGGTCTTTTTCAAGCTTCTTGACAATTCCATCCATCCTTGCCACATACTGGTTGATCTTACGGTCAATCAGCGCAATCAGCAGGGACTGCCTTACTTCCTCGACACTTTCGATAACCTCGTCATAGTTATCAATATAGATCAGTCCTGCCACCAGTTTCTGGTCTTCAATCTCAGCGACAGCCTGATTCAGGTCTGTAATATCATTCATATAGAGGGTAACAAAATACTCTTTCCCCTCCGGCAGTTCAAGAATCGGTTCTTTCTGGCTGAATCCGGATACCGGAACCTTCCGCAGATCCACTGAGTAATCCCGTCCCATATAGGTGACTTCAAGCCGTACCGTCTCCTTTTCCTCTTTTGGGAATACGCTCCTGTTAAGTTCCGGAATATACTTGCTCAAGTAGGTACCCGGTCTTAGTCCAGGTCCGATCACTTCGGCAAACTGGCTGTTCCCCCACAGTATCTTTCCATCATCCATCAGGATGGCATATGGAATCGACAACTCTCTGAGCAGAATGTCCTGTACCCCGCCGTACTGAGTGGCAAACTCCACAAGCTCTGCCATAAGCAGGGACCTGTTATAAAAATACAGGATAAACGCAATAATCGCATAGACGATGACGAATGCACTCATCAGAAAACCTGCACTTTGATCAACCATGTAAATCCAGATATTCATGGCAATCAGGAGAATCGTCATAATCGCCGGCCATTGCATATACAACTTCAACTGGCCTTTAAAATGAATAGTTCCTTTTTTGTTCATCTCTACGTCCTCAAATCCAAAAGTTGCAAGGTTTATTATACCACTTTTCAGCGCTTTTTTAAAGCGGTTTATCCGTTTTGGATCTCCTGAACGGATCAGGAGACATTTTCAAGAAGCATTTCAACGAATGCTACCGCATTCTCTTTATGTTTTGCATTTTCCATGACACAGACATAAGCCGGTTCGTAGGAAACCCCCATTTTTTCTGTCATGTAGTCATTCTTCTCAAGGACTAACGCATCCCCCTGTACTTTTCCGCCCGCAAGTGCTTCCTCCGAAAGCAGTTCTTCCAGATTCACGAAGCCATTCTGATCATTATACTGTTCATAAACTTCCTCTGTGCAGATCAGAACATCGACCGATTCCGCACCAATGAGTGTGGACAGGGCAACATTGCTGTTGTAATCATCTGCCGATCCGCTTAAGTTGGAATTGATCTCCACCGTCTCTTTGCTGCTCCCTGTACCAAGGAGATCTTTGACATCCTCTTCAAGATCTGTCAATTCCGTGCCTGTTCCGCCCGTGATTGTCAGATTCAGCAGCACTTCACGGGTAATTCCCTGATACATGGTGACTCCCAGATAAATAACAACTCCGATAATCACCGGTATCAGAAAAATAATTTTATAGTACATCCACAAATATTCAATTTTCTCTTTCAGCGTCATCTGCCGCATTTTTTCCGCTTCAAATTTCCGTTTTTCTTTTCCGCTCATCTGACGCTCGTACTTTCTGTCCAGCATGATGTTTCCTCCTGTTGTTGTATTCTATTATTATGATGAATATTCGTCAATATGGCAAGTGAATTTTTTGTGTATCTGGTCTATTTTGTTGATTTTTACCTGTTTTTTCGCTATACTGTGTTTTAACGGTCCGCCCATGGCGGGATCAATAAGGAGGTTATTATGAGTCGTTTGTTTAGTCTGGAAAATCCTTTTATGCAGTTTCTTTCCAAAGTCTGCGACATGTTGATTCTGAACGTTGTCTTTATCTTCAGCTGTGTTCCTCTGTTTACAATCGGAGCATCCTTAAGTGCCTTGAATACAATCGCGCTGAAACTGGTCCGCCGGGAAGAGCCTTACATTGTCAAAGGATTTTTCAAAGCTTTTGCAGCAAATTTTAAACAGAGCACCATTGTGTGGCTCCTCAGCGTTGCTGTATTTCTGTTTTTCCGTTATGATTATATAATTGCAGCCTCAGTGGGTGGCACCATGTTCCGGGTGATTCAGCTGCTGCTTTTGATGATTATCCTTGTATTTGCAGCAGCGTTTTTGTATGTATTCCCGATTATCTCGCATTACATCTGTACGACAAAGCAGGCTGTCCGAAATGCGTTTTTGATGAGTATCGGCCATCTTCCATATACTCTCATCATGTTCGCTTACTTTGCACTGATCGGATTTTTACTTACTGCTTCTACGACCACTTTTGGCCTTGTTATCGCCATCAGCATGATCTGCGGTTTTTCCGTGACTGCCTACATGTGCTGCATTTTATTCAACCGCATCTTTAAAAAATACGATCCGGAAGAGGAAAAAGAGGCAGCAGAATAAACTTGTCCATTGTAAAAAGCCAGAGCAGGATTTCCCTCTCTGGCTTTCGCTTTCTTCTTCACATTTTTAAAGAATCGTACCTCCGCCCGATGACTGTATCTGCACGCCAAATCCCAGGATTCTCTGCACAATCTCCCACATTCCTCCCAGAATCGTACTGTTTGCATTCATAAGCGGACGGCTTAAGACACCGCTCACAAGGAGGATCAATAGAATCAGGGAACGGTACGGCCGGATTCTCTGATAAAAGTACCCGACTCTCGGCACCAGCTGTTCCAGTACATTGGATCCGTCAAGCGGCGGAAACGGAATCAGGTTGAAGACTCCAAGTCCGGTATTCATCACCGCAGAATAATAGCAGAGAAGATATAACACCTGCATCAGTTCCGAATTTGCGTCTCCAAAACGAATAATCAGGCCGCTTAACAGAACCGACAAAAACGCCAGAATAAAATTCATCACCGGTCCGGCAAGGGATACCAAAATAATCCCCTGTCGCCTGTTTTTGTAATATCTTGTGTTAATCCTTACAGGCTTTGCCCAGCCCATATGGAAGAAGATCAGACACAGTGTTCCGACCGGATCCAGATGCCTGAGCGGATTCAGGCTCATACGCCCGTCGGCTCTCGGTGTCGGATCTCCCAGGCGTTCCGACATCCAGCCATGTGCAAACTCATGGGCAGTAATCGCAATCAGCAGTACCGGTGCCATATATAAAATATATCTTATTTGCTGCAGGTAATAATTGAGATACATTGATCACATTCCTTTCCATTCTTACATATATTCTTTGATTCTAGCATATATGACACAATTATCAACCGGCACAATGTAAAATTTTTCTAAATTGTGCTAAAATCCTGTCTTTGACAGTTATTGGAAGAAAAAATCGCTGTATCCCTTGTGTTTACTGGGCTACAGCGATTTTTGTCGTT